>JANRAA010000240.1:7258-17360 GCA_030728235.1 Flavobacteriales bacterium | reverse complement strand
GCGTTTACCTTCGCGTTCACTGCGATTAACCTTTTAAAAAATTGAAGCGTTACTCTGGAGCGTTTGGTGCGGTGGTAGTTTTTTTTTAAACGCAGAGATGACCTACTCCGCGGAGCCCGCGGAGCCTTAATAGATAACAAGATTTTCATCCAATAAGGAAACCCCAGAAGCTTTGCGTTCTCTGCGTTGACCTTTGTGTTCTTTGCGATTAACCTTTTGAAGATGAAGGATCAACGCTTGACCCTTTGGAGTGGGTACAAGATTTTTTTGTTAAACGGGGAGATCTGGCGCATCGCAGAGAGTGAAGATACTTTCTAGCGTTCGAAGTTATTGTCTAAAACCGCGAAATACGTCGAAATGATCAATTGGCTTTGATAAATCGGGTGGTTTGAACACCGTTTTTTCCGCGCAGCGATATAATATACACTCCTTCGGGATAGTTTGAAACGTTGATGTTAAAAGCGTTCGACACTTGTCCTATGCGCTCGATTTGTTGTCCAATGGCGTTGAAGATCGCCCCGCCTGCATAACCACCTTGTATTTCAACACGCAGGGTATTTACTGCTGGATTTGGATAACACTCAACCTCTGTTTTGGTTGATTTTTCGGTTACGCCAACCCATTCTGCATCTCTGAAAACGCGTGCTCTGCCACCCGACCCGTAACCAAAAGAGCCAATGCAAAGCGCGCTGCCATCGTTGCTTAATTCTGACTGTCCGCTAAACTCCATGCTTTCATCGCCCATAATGGTTTCTCCGTATTGCACCCAGCTGTTTCCATCCCAATCGAAGATGAAGTTTCCGCCAGCGCTCCCAGCAATTGGGTCGAGGTTGGTGAGGTTTTCAGCCCCAACTGCGATTCTTTGTCCGTTTGATGTAATGGATACAGATGACCCAAAGGTGTCTAATTCTTCGATTCCGAAGAGTGTTTCGCCACGTTGCGTCCAAATGCTGCCGGTCCAATCGAAGATTTTAACATCCCCAAGCGTGTTTTCGGTGCCAACAACATAACCCGGAGCACCAATGACAACCGATTGTCCGTTGCCAGACAAAGCCACTGCCGATCCCGAGTCGTCGCCTTCTAGCGATCCTTCAATGTTTTCACCCATTTGCATCCAGGTGCCCTGCACCCATTGAAAGATGCTCACGTATCCTGTTTCTTGAAATAGCGGACCGAATTTCGGCGCTCCAACGGCAAGATTTTGTCCGTCAGCGCTCAAAGCAACATCGAAACCAAAGCTGGTTTGGTTTTCAGCACCCCATAAATCAATGCCTCTTTGGACCCAGTTGGCGCCATCCCAATCGAATACTTTTGCGTATCCGAGGTTTTGTTCGCCATTTATTCCCCATTTGTTCGGGCCACCAATGGCCACTGTTGAGCCGTCGTCGTTGAGGTCGACCCCGTATCCAAAAAAGGTAGTGAAACCCAGTGGGTTCTCATCGCCTTCGAGGGTTAACCCCCTTTGCATCCAATTGCTGCCATCCCATTCAAATATTTTAACCCAGCCAACACTTACCAGGTTGCTGTTGTAGTATCCGTTTGCCGATACAGCCATTATGTTTCCTGCACCGTTTAAGGCTACATTGTGACCGCACCATTCATAATCTGCGGCACCTTCAATGGCATTGCCCATTTGGTTCCATTGATCACCATCCCATTGGTATACTTTTACATTTCCGGCCCCGACGTTGGCATTTCTGCTTCCTACTGCGACAATACTGCCGTCGCCGTTGATGCTTGAAGAGTACCCCGCGAAGTCGCCATTGTTTGAGCCCAAAATATCGTTGCCTTGTTGCACCCACTGAGCAGTAGTTAAGAGTGGCAGAAAGAACACCGAACAAAGGAATGTTTTGAATTGAGAAGTGAGGTTCATAACAATAGATTTGAAAGTGATTTGAAGCGCTAAGTTGAGATGAATGGTTAGAAAACGCGTCACGCGTAGACATGAAAAGTCTGATTTTATGGGAATAATTGTGTTTATGTCGACTCTGTTGCTGGGACGCGAGAGGTCGGCGCTATCAACCGGGTCAGAAGCGCGGCAATGATTTGTTGAGCCGAAAAAAAAGCGTTGCAACAACAAAACTGCTGTGCAACGCCTTTCAAAAAAACACCAAATAGTAAACTCTAATCTTTTAGTTCTTCACCACTTTACGAACTGATGTTTGTCCGTTAATGGTAACCTTCACAAGGTAAATCCCCTGGCTTTGAGCAGCAAGGTCAATGTTTGTGTTATTCGCCATTGGCTGAACATCAGCAACACGCTCTCCAACAAGGTTGAATACTTCGATGCGTTCAACTGGTGAATTTGCAGTGATGCGCAAGTTGTTTTGCGTTGGGTTCGGGTAGATGTCGAACGTTGCTGCGTTAATTTCGCCTACACTCACAATTGGTGGACGGCTGTAGTAGACGTTGTCGATGTATGCCACGCCACCGCCAACAGGCAGACAAGACAGAATCAATTGAGCGATGTGGCCTGAAGATGTAAGGCCGGTAAAGTCAGACATTGGAATGTCGAACGACACCCACTCTTCAAGTGCAGTGGGAGTAAAAACGATTTGGTGCTCAGAGTCATCGCCGCCTTCGAAAGCGCCGTCAGCACCGAAGTCAACCAATTTGATACGGAACTCAGTGATGTTGTGCGACCAGAAATCGAGGTGGAAATTGGTCATATTAGACGCATCGATGAGGTTTGCACCCACAGTTTCGATGCCTACGAAATCGAGTTGGCTATACTTTTTTGTCGGATTGCCAGCGACTTCAATTTCGCTAAGAGCGGTAGATGACCAAACGGTTTGCCAAGTGTCTACAGCTACATCGGTGTAAACATCGCTGAACATTGAAATAACCAAAGAATCAGGAATTACAGGGTCAGGTGCAGCGGTAAGAGGAGTAGGGATTGGGTTTGCTGTTTGCGAACCAAAGGTAATGTTGTCGAAGTAGCAAATGTTGTCTGTCGGACGATCGTAGAAATCAGGGAAAATCACGATTTGATCGAACAAAGTTCCTTCACGAGAAGAGAAATCGAACGTGATTTCTTCCCATTGGTTGACCACTGTGTTAGCGATTTTGATTTCGCCCAGTGAACCATTTCCTGGTTCAACCAGTTTTATACCCACATCACTGATCGTGCTTTTCCACACCATGATTTTGATGACACTTGTTTCAGGTGTAAGGGTGTACTGGCCGATGTCGGACCCGTGCAACGATTCACATCCAGCCCAAGGCTGACCTGCTTCGCGTGCAGTAAATTTTGCTACTGTTGCAGATCCGTTAACGGCATCCATATCAGGGTTGGCAATGATCTCTAGAGGAGGGTTGTCGACGTTTTCGAAGACAGCCCATGTCCAATCAGCACCATAACCTCCTGTTTCAAAATCAATAGGAGCATTTTGAGCAAAAATGAGCGTGCTGGGCAGACATAAAAATGAAAGTAGTAAAGCTTTTTTCATATTGGGTAATTTTTAGATTACATGAATTTAAGCAATTCGTAATGTTACGTTCATGTTGTAGCTTGAAAACCCATTAAATAGGGCTTTTGATGTACATTTGATGTAGTGAGATGTTTTGATTGATGTAGGAATGAATAGGGCTTTGCAGACGCTAATTTTGCGGGTATCGACAAAAAAAAATCAAGATTGCGGGGTGGCAATCTTGATTCATTTTGAATTCCGTTTCATTCAGATGATTGTTTGGGAGCGTGACTTTGATTGACCCCAAACGGAACTCAGGAGAGAGCTTAAATCCAAATCTTTATTTGGAAAAGCTGTAGTTGGATATACCTGTTGTTAAGAATTTGAATGATTCAAAGTTGAGAAAAGTAACGTTAGGAGGCAATGTAACTTTGGTTGACAAGAGTTGGCAGAGAGTTACCGTCCGAAAAATTTATTTACTGCTTCTGTTCGGTTTTGGACGTGCATTTTGGAGTAAATGCGATGGATATGTTGTTTTATTGTCCCTACAGTGATGCCCATGCGATCAGCAATCTCTTTGTATAGAAGTCCTTGCGAGAGCAGAGTGAGAACTTCTTGTTCGCGATCGCTGAGTCCGTCGATATTCGCATTTTCTTCTGGTACAGATCTGAATTGCGTTACGACACGCCGTGCAACATGTGCACTCATGGGGGCACCACCCAGGGTCAGTTCGCGCACTGCGTCAATAATTTGTTCAGGTGTTGAGCTTTTAAGAATGTATCCATTGGCGCCTTTCTTCAAGGCTTCGAAAACGCGCTGGTCGTCGTCGTTCACAGTGTACATCAAGAACTGCGAAGCACGCGCTCTTTCGCGCAGTTGGGCAACACACGCTATTCCATCGATACCGGGTAGGTTGATGTCCATTACGAACACGTCCGGAAAATCCTCGTATGGAAACTCGATCGCATCTTCAGCAGAGGCATGAATGTGAGAGATGCTGAATCCTTCTTCAGATTCAAACAGATCGCTCAGCATTGCACGGATGCGATTGTCGTCTTCAACAATGCTTACTGAAATAATATCCACCTGTTCCATGTTAGCGAAGTTGATTAAGAATTTGTGAATCGACAATAGAACTTTAGTTAGTATCGAAAGGAATTCGAATTTTTATAAAAACGCCCTTCGGGGATGAGAATTCGATGCTGCCTCGTAGATCTTCTGCACGACGTGTCATGTTTTTCAATCCATTTCCGCTCTTGCTGCGCGCATCAGAGAATCCTATACCGTTGTCTTCAATTGCGATTAATAATCCATCCACCCATTTTATCGACATCGTCACATGATCTGCTTTGCTATGTTTTACAATGTTGTGCAGCGCCTCTTTGACCATGAGAAAGATATTTCTGCGCTGCTGGGCAGATAGTTCAATGCTGGGCCATTGATTTTCGAGTTGAAGACTTAGGCCCAGGTTGTTTTCTTCCATGTACCTTCTGGTATGGCTGGATGTGTAAACAATCAAGTCTTCGAGGTTCGTCTGATCGATGTTCATCGACCAGATAATTTGACGCATGCTGTCAATCAGCTCGCCAGCTGTGTTGGCGATGGTTTTTAGCTGCACTTTCTTCTCGGGATCTTTTTCTGTCCGTATGGCCATTTCGCTTTTTAGCTTGAGCGCGCTCAATCCAGCCCCGAGATCATCGTGCATGTCGCGCCCCACTTGTTCGCGGATTTGTAGTTCGGCGATGATTTTTTCTTGTTGCAATCGGCTCACTTCAAGTTCAGCAAAGCGTTTTTCGTTTCTTCTACGAATGCGTATGGACTGATAGATAAAGAGAAAGAATGAAATAATTAGAGCTCCAACAGCCAGCAGTACCCGCTGATTGAACTTGAAATTCTCAAGTTCTTCTGACGTCCGCTGAAGCTGCAATCGTTCAATTTCAAGGTTGGAATTTGATTGCATCAGCGCCGCTTGTGTAGTTAGTGCTGATTGCACATTGCGCGATTGAATCAAGCTATCAAAATGGTGCCACTGACCCAATTGGTACAAAGCCATATTGAGGTCGTTCATTTTTTGAAATAGTCGCGAGGCGCGTTTGGCATGGTTGCGCCGGGTTACCATCCCAATTTCTGATTCAAAAGTATTCAGGTGTTTGTTGGATTCTTGAATGATCATTTTCGCTAGTTCAATATCATTCAAGGCAATTGCGGACTCTGCTTTTCCGAGGTAGGCGTCGAGAGCTACATCATAATCGGTAGCAGCCATGGCTTCTGTTAATGCTTCTTCGAAGTAAGAAAGAGACAGTGGTGCGCGATTGGTTTTAAGAGCCAACTCACCAAGAGAGTATTGGGCAACGGCAATGGCACGCGGGGCGTTTGCGCTTTTTGCCAATGCGAGAGATTGCAGCAGACAAACATTGGCGCTATCGTACTGTTGGATTTTCGTAAGATAGCTTCCCATGTTACCATAAATGTGATGGAGTTCGGAGATGGGATACCGCGCAGCAGGTTGGGATGGATAGAAGTTCAGCGCTTTCGATAATTGTGAAAGAGCACCTTCACTCTCTTCAATGTTCTCGTAGAGTAATCCCTTTAGGTTGTAGATATTAGCAACAAGCAAACTATCGTTGAGACCTTCTGCGAGCAGCAAACACCTGTCGAGGTCGCGCATGGCTTCATTAAACAAACCCTCATAATAAAGCACTTCAGCGCGATAGCTTAAGAGATAGTACAGTTCTTCCTTGTCGTTTTCTTGATCAAGTATTTGCAGCGCTTCGCCGATGTATTGAATTGAGGTGTCGGCATGAAAAGCATCCATTTGAAAAAGGATTTTTTCCATATACGAAGCCAACTGCGGATTTGAGAAGGGCGGTAATTTTTCAATGGTGCGACCCAACGTTTGCTGGGCATTCACATCTGCGACGCTGAGGAGCGTAATGAAGAAGACAAGCGCAGTTGAGTATTTAGACATCATGGCATAACAAGGTGCAACCGAAGATATACAATACTTCAGAAATCGCGTGCAACCGAAGAGGGAATTAGCTGCGGACATCGAGCGCGTCGCGCAGGCCATTGCCAATCATCATGAATGAAAGTACGAGCAGCATGATGAGCAGACCCGGAAGGATGGCCAGGTAGGCCAAATCGGTGGTGATGAGCGCATAATGTTCTTTGATCATGTTGCCCCAGCTCGGCGTTGGTATTTGTGCTCCAATACCCAAAAAACTCAACCCTGCCTCAATGAGTATTGCGCTGGCAAAGTTGGCCGCTGAGATCACGATGATTGGTCCCGAGGCATTGGGAAGGATGTGGCGATACATGATTCTGAAATTGCTCAGGCCCAGCATTTTCGCCGCCTCCACATACTCCTTTTCACGGATGCTGAGAAATTGTCCGCGCACTACCCGAGCCACCTCCACCCACATCGTCAGTCCCACCGCCACAAATACCTGCCAAAAACCTTTTCCAAAAGCGAGAGTGATAGCAATAACCATGAGCAGCGTTGGGATGCTCCACACCACATTGATAACCCATGAAATAACAGCATCTGTTTTACCCCCAAAATACCCAGCGCATGCACCAAGTACGATTCCCAGTAGCAGGGATATGAGCACAGCGATGAAGCCTACTGAGAGCGACAATCCGGTGCCAGCCATTAGTCTGCTGAGGAGATCGCGGCCATATTTGTCGGTACCTAGCAGATACCTACGGTGTTCAACTTTAAAATCTGCATCATCCGCGCTGATTGCGCGATCAGCAGTTTCGCCGAAAGGGGTGTAGAGCACTTCACCGTCTTTTTGTTCAAAGTGCGAAATGGGCACCTCACTGCCATCGGTTAAGTGGATAATATCGACTTGGAATCCCGGTTTTTGACGGGCAATAGATAAATGTTGGTTGTTTGCATCTCGCGAGCTATCAGGACGAATTGCAGCGCCGCCGAGTGCCACCAAGATGAGGAAAGCAATAAACACTACACCCGCCAGTGCAGGTCCATTCTTCTTGAAACGCTTGAACGCTTGATGGAAAGGAGAGTCGGTGTTCATGATGTAAAAGTGCTCATATACGACGGTCTTTCCAAGTAGGGCGAACCACAAATCCTAACAAAGCAATGGTGAGGATGAAGAAAGGATGCAGGGGAGAAACCCAGAGGATATCGACCCTCCGCTTTTTATTTCCCAGCCATGCAGCAGCAGGTGTAAGAACAAATAAATCAACAACCAACTTTACAGCAAAGAGTGCTAAGAAAGGCAGGAAGTTGAGAGTGAAGACCGCTGTGATGCCCATTGCAACGTATGCCATTGAAAAAAGGAAGACACTCCAAGAGAGGTAGTTCGTGAAAACATCGGAATATTTCGTCGCTTTTTTTCCCCATCGGATGCGTTGATGCAGCAGCGCCTTTGCATCGCAAGTGCCTTTTGTTTTGACAATGAGAGAAGCGTCGTGTGCCCAAACCACTTTCTTTTTTTTCCGCTTTGCAGCGTGTACCAAAAATACATCATCGCCAGAGGCAATTTGAGGGTTTAGCTCTGCAGAAGCATCGAGCCACAACTCCCGTTTTACCGCCAATGCCGCGCCGTTAGCCATTGTTGGTTGGCCCATATTGGCAGTAGCTGCCGTTGTCACCATCAACGAAATGAAATCAAGTTCTTCGAGAGCAGCAAGCGGATTTTTAGAATCAAGAGAGATAGGGAATAGCACCACATCGGCATCGGTGGAATGTAAGACAGCCATCGCGTTTTGCAGCCAGTTTTCGGGAAGTTCGACATCGGCATCGAGCATGATTAACCATGGATTTGAGGCTTGAACGGCCCCTGTTTTGAGGGCTGCTTTCTTGCCTTCGCCAGTTGAGCTTATTACACATCCGTTTTCTTGAAGAATGGTCGAAGCCAGTTCCATTGTGTTGTCGGTACTGTGATCATCGACCACATATAGCTCGATCTCCTTGGTTTTTTGTGCCAATAGCGCCATTAGCAACGATGTGATGTTCGGGGCTTCGTTTCTGCACGCCACTATCACATCCGCTTTAGCGAAATTGGTGTTTTTGGTAAGAATAGACGGTTTATGCCAGTACCACCCCAAAAGAAGAATCAGGATGAAATAATTTGCGAAGACAATAAAAAAGATGATCGTCATGACAGCTTTCTACTTCTGAAAAATAGCACCATTCCAGCAATTGAAGGTAGCAGAATATTGATGATCCAGACCAAAAGCGTTGCTATAAAAGCCACAGCAGGATCGATACCTGCGGCAGGCAGGAGGATTACCGCCAAAGATTCGCGGACGCCCAATTCAGCCAATGCGAAAGAAGGAACGATGGTGCTGCCTAAGTATACCAAGGCAATGCGAATGAGTAGTTCAGTGGTATCGCCTTCAAAGCCAAACGCCATGAGCACGCATATAAACTGCGTTGAAAAAACCAAGTAGCGGGCCAGACTGAGAAACAATGTACGTCCATTTTCACGTCGGTTATACCGCTGTAAGCCCGCCAATTTTTTACCCAGCCAGCCATCAGCGTTTACCGATTCACGGAGGATATGGCTCCAGCCCGGCTCGATATAAAAAAGAAGTAAGACAAGCGTTGCCGCCCAGATCGGCCATCGCAGCGGGAAAGCGATTTGCCACCAGAAATTTTCAGAAGGGTATACGTAAGATGCAACCAGCACCAGCGCAATGCTGCCCGCTATGAGCGTAGTGAGCATTTGGGCGATAGAGCTATTGCCAAAAGCGAATAGGTCGCGTGATCGCGAGCCAGCCACCGAACTGTTCATTCTGCCGGGTCCCTCACCCAGTCGGTTTGGTGTCACCAATCCGAAATATTGTCCGACCAAGACATCGATCAAACATTGTTTCAAGCTGCGCAGAGAGTGAGCGGTTAGCAGCCACCATTTGATAGATTCGATGAGCCAATTGAGCGGCCAAAGCAGCACAGTGAGGACTAAGTACGATACGTTTTTAATCGCAGCATCTTCCCATTTCCAATCGCCATTGAGGCGAGAGAAGATGAGCCAAACCAAAACAAGCGGTAAGACAAAACGAAGAGAGAAACGAAATATCGACTTCAGTAGATGCAAAGTGCTACATTTGAAGTGCAAAGGTATTTTATTTCGAGTGGCGCAGGAAAAGATCATTATGGGCATTGACCCAGGGACGACCATTATGGGTTACGGCTTGGTGCTGGTGAAGGGGAAAACCCCTGAGATGCTGGCCATGGGCGTTTTGCATTTGAGCAAGATCAGCGATCACGGATTGAAGTTGCAGCGCATTTTTGACAGATGTATTCAGCTCATTGATGAGTATCATCCTGATGAGTTGGCTATTGAAGCACCGTTTTTCGGACAAAACGTGCAATCAATGCTTAAGCTTGGAAGGGCGCAAGGGGTTGCTATAGCCGCTGCTTTGTCGAGACAGATACCCTACACTGAATATGCGCCCCGTAAGATCAAACAGTCGATAACCGGCAGCGGGAGTGCATCGAAAGAGCAAGTTGCGGCAATGCTGGCTACGGTTTTGAAATTGGCGAAAGAAGATATTCCAAAAGAGTTGGATGCTACCGATGGATTGGCAGCGGCGTTGTGTCATTTCTATCAAAGTGGGACACCTACCAGCACGAAGTCTTACAACAGCTGGAAGGCTTTTATCAGTGAGAACCCGCAACGGACGGGAAAGAAACAGTAGCTTCGAGAGCCTCAGCTACC
>JANRAA010000240.1:0-7158 GCA_030728235.1 Flavobacteriales bacterium | reverse complement strand
GGCTCTCGAAGCCAACGATTGAGGTTATAGGAGCAAAAAAAAGCCCCGCATGAGCGAGGCTTTAATTTTTTGCGGAATATATAGCGAATGGTTACGCGAGGTTCACATTCACTGCACTTGGTCCTTTCTGACCATCTTCGACTTCGTAAGTTACTTGGTCTCCTTCGCCGATGCGAGTTCTTGTGCCAGTTTTGTGTACAAACACATCTTTGCTTCCATCTTCTGGTGTGATAAAACCGAAGCCTTTCTCATCGTTGAAGAATTTTACTGTTCCTTTATTCATTGTAATGTATTGTTAAAGGACAAAGGTACCCCGTTTTCGATGCAAAAGGTAATTTGTATCGCTTTTTTATCTGATTATCAGTTACTTTCATTTGTTTGTGGTTGTTTATAAAGTGCTCTTTGCCCTTTGGTACCAACGGCTTCGGGGGTTTTGGTTAATGCCGAATTAAATTGATGAAACAACATAAATTGGCTAATTAGGAGCAAGGTTTTGATTGGTTTTCGGCTTGAAATAGGGGTTGAAATGAAATTTTTGGGGTCGCTTTTGGTCGCTTTTGGTTGGTTTCGTTGATTTCGGGAGCATTGATACCAAAATCGGGTTACTCAGCGTTGATGGAGAAATCTGTTTTATGCGATTACTAACAACGCTATTCTTGTCTGCTGCCGTTTCACTAACCTTGTTTTTAGGTTTTCGTTCACCATCATCTGAGTCGCTGCAAAGTGGTGATTTGGTTTTTCAAGTGTCGAAGTCGGATCAAAGTGAAGCCATACAGAAGGCTACAGGTTCAAAATATTCGCATGTAGGAATTGTATTTTTCGAAGGCGATTTGCCTTATGTATACGAAGCAGTGGGGCCGGTGCGGAGAATCGACCTAGACCATTGGCGGATGCAAGGGAAGACAGATGACTTCGCCGTAAAGCGATTAAAGGATGCTAAGGAAGTTCTGACCGAAGCCAATTTGAAGAAAATGCAGACCACTGGAAAGCGATTTGAGGGATTGCCATATGATTTTAAGTTCGAATGGACGGATGACAAGATCTATTGCTCGGAGCTTGTTTGGAAAATTTACCATGAGGCATTGGGCATTGAACTTTGTGCTAAACGTAGGCTTTCAGATTACAACCTCAGCAGCAAAGTGGTAAGACGAACTGCTGAAGACCGGTACAACGGTGCAATACCCCTTGATGAGCTCATGGTTTCACCGGGCGACTTATTTGAAAGCGAGAAGCTGCGGACGGTTCATCATTAAATGAAGTGGCAGTTACTCGCTGATACCAACCATTCACTCATTGGCATTACCCATCTCATCGTAACTGGTGTTTTTTTGTAGCAAAAATCACCATGAAAAAGTATTTCCTGCTCAGCAGCATGATCGTCGTAATTCTTCTCGGATGTAAGAAAGAAGAGGTTGAGCCAGCAACATCTAGCGGACTCATTTACGGATTTGTAACTGAAGATGAAGGCAGTTTATTTACCATCGTTCAACCAGACGGAACGCAAGTTACCGTGGTTGGAGAAAACGTTTTGGGATGGGACAGTGGCAATTTATTAAACGGTAGTTTTTTTCATATGCTCCGTGTTCAAGTTGGAGATACCTATTGTTTTCTGAAATATAGTTTTCCAAGTGGTTCGAATTGGCAACAGGAAATAGAGCTGTATCAAAGTCTTACAGCCACTCCTTTTGAATTGCAAGATTCAGGTAATATGACATCAACTGTTGTGGAGTGGTATGCGCCGAGCAGTGAAGAGTGGACAGGAAATGCGTCGGGCACTGCTGTACTGCAATTGAATGAAGACCTCGACGGCACGATATACGATTTGTACGGTATTGTTGACGGTACTTTCAACGGAGTTGGAGGCGAGTACCACGTTCATGGACAATTTTGGAAGAGGGAAATCTGATTAAATGTGGTTGAGCAGGGTAGAGATAAGACTCGCCTTATCGATGCCCTGCACAGCTGCTTGTTGCGGTATGATGCTTGCCTCTGAGAATCCGGGAACAGTGTTTATTTCAATGACGTGTGGGACACCTTTTACGATCATGAAGTCGACACGAATCATGCCCCCACAATCCATCAATCGATAGATATTTTCGCTCGTTTTTTTCACCGACGCCATCGTATCATCATCGATGCGGGCGGGAGTAATTTCATTTGATTTCCCCTCGTATTTCGCTTCAAAATCGAAGAATTCATTTTCCGATATGATTTCAGTGGCTGGCAAAGCCAGGATGTCGTTTTCCCAAGGAATGACCCCACAAGTAACTTCGGTGCCTTCTAAGAATGATTCGATGAGCACCTCACCGTCTACAGCAAAAGCTTTTTTAATTGCAGGAGTGAGCTCATCCGCGTTGTTAACGCGCGAAGTGCCTAAACTGCTGCCCCCGCGATTGGGTTTTACGAAACAAGGCAACCCGATTTCATTGATTAATGCACTATTTGAAGGCGAGTTTTTAACTGTTAGGATGCGGCTTTTTGCAACAGGAATACCGTAAGAGCGCAATGCCAGCGTTGTTAACCCCTTGTTGAATGTCAGCGCCATGTTGAGCACGCCACCTGTGGTATACGGGATACCAATCATATCCAAGTAGCCCTGCAAAATACCGTCTTCCCCGGGAGTGCCATGAATCATGATGAATGCAGCCTCTGGGATGAACAGATTGCCGTTCACCATGACCGAAAGATTGGCCTTGTTGACATCTGTTTCAACGCCATCCACATCTGCATACCAGCAATCGCGATATACACGAATCAGAATTGGATCAAAGTGAACCCGATCGATGTTGTTCATCACCATTTTGGCGCTGCGCTCAGAGATCACTGATTCTCCTGAGTATCCGCCTGCGAGCACTGCTATTTTCCTTTTCATAACCGTTGTATTCACGTGTGGTTGATTTCCTTTGCGAAGTTGGTACAATACACCTTGTGTTTGAAAGAAATCGTCGGCGCATTTTAACACGCGCAGGTTGACAAGCAGTCGAACATTCCTTGTATCTTGGTCAAGATATTTGAAAGCCTCATGAAACTCAGTCTCTTTTTATCAAGTGTAGCAGTATTCCTTTCATTCGCTGCTCAAACGCAGGATGTTAGTCCGTACACATTTTCTTCAGTACAGCTCGTTGAATCAACCAAAGCGAAAGATCAATGCAATACAGGTACTTGTTGGAGTTATTCAACCACATCGTTTCTTGAATCTGAGATCATACGATTGGGCAAAGGTTCTCACGACATTTCGGAGATGTACAACGTGAGAATGACCTATCCAAAAAAGGCTGAGCGATTTGTCAGATTTCAGGGCAAAGCGCAG
This sequence comes from Flavobacteriales bacterium, assembly GCA_030728235.1. Lineage (GTDB taxonomy): Bacteria > Bacteroidota > Bacteroidia > Flavobacteriales_D > Sanyastnellaceae > RI-182. The sequence continues at coordinate 3,848 of JANRAA010000240.1, read as the reverse complement.
TTCGGGCCTGGGAGTTTGAACCACGACGTCATCAACGTAGTGCGCGATTACGGAATGGTGCCAGATGCAGTGTACAGCGGTTTAAAGAACGGGATGTCGGAGCATGATCACACCGAAATGGATGCCATGCTCGAGGGCATGCTCAAAGCATTGATTGAAAAACGAACAGCAGGTGCTGGAAATTCATATTTAACAGCAGTGGAAGGTGTTTTGGAAGCCTACCTTGGAGAAGCGCCAGAGCAGTTCACGTACAATGGAAAGTCATATACCCCGGCAAGTTTTCGCGACGCAATGGGCATCAAGCCAAATGATTATGTTAGCTTGACCTCGTTCTCACATCATCCCTTTTACCAATCATTTGTTTTGGAAGTGCCTGATAACTTTTCAGGAGGGTCATATTGGAACGTTACCATCGATGAACTCGAGAAAACGGTTGTTGATGCCTTGTCGAAAGGGTTTTCAGTTGCTTGGGATGCCGATGTGTCGGAGCGTGGGTTCTCTTTCAGAAATGGTGTAGCTATTTTGCCACAGGCAGATGTAGCTCGTGAAGACTACTTCAAAAAGATCGTTCCGGAGATTGTTGTAACGCAAGTGAACAGACAAGAGGGTTTCGATAATTATCAGACTACCGACGATCACTTGATGCACATTGTGGGCACTGCAAAAGACCAGAATGGCGGATTGTATTTTGTGATCAAAAACTCTTGGGGTGAGGGCAACCCCCATCAAGGGTATCAATACATTTCTTCGGCTTATTTCCGCATGAAGACCGTCGGTATTTTGCTGCACAAAGATGCAGTTCCATCAGCTATCAAGAGCAAGCTCAAACTGTAAATCATGAAGCGTGTGAAGAACGCCCTGCGCCTGTTATGGCGTTGGACATACAAAGCTGTGCTTTGGTTTTTGGTGTTGAGTGTAGTATGGGTTTTGCTTTACAAATGGGTAAACCCGCCAATCACCTATTTGCAGATTCGCGAAGGGCGGAAGAACTATGCTTGGGTAGACATTGAAGACATCAGCAAAGAGATGCAATTGGCTGTTGTTGCCAGTGAAGACCAACATTTTCCTGTGCATTGGGGTATTGATGTGAACGCTGTTAAGAAGGCCGCAGAGGCCAATGAAAAAGGCAAGAAAACACGCGGAGGGAGCACCATATCGCAACAAACAGCCAAAAACGTCTTTTTGTGGCCGGCTAGAAGTTGGGTTCGAAAGGGGTTGGAGACATGGTTTACTGTCTTAATAGAGCTCTTTTGGTCGAAGGAGCGGATCATGGAAGTTTACCTCAATTCGATTGAGATGGGCAATCAGTGCTTCGGCGTTCATGCAGCAGCAAAAATGCATTTTAAGACCACAGCCGGTAAACTTTCCCGACATCAAGCGGCGCTGATAGCAGGTGCATTGCCGCAGCCACGGAAGTCGAATGCGGGAAAACCAACGGCATACCTCAATGGTCGAGCGGCGAAAATAGAGAAGCAAATGCGGCTCTTGGGAGGTCCTTCTTACTTGCCTTGGTTGGCCAAATCCAAATGATACAACGTTTGCGTAGGGAATGCGAACGACAGCCCTGCATCGTTGAATCGGCGGAGTATTTCAAGGTTTATTTCACCCGGTACTGCGAACAAATCTCCTTCTTTGGTGATGAAATAGAACATGGAAATGTTGAGGCTGAAATCGCCTAGATTTTCAAACCAAACGTGGATTTCTTCTGTTGTGAACGGATGCCCCATAGCGACTTCACGCATGATTTGACGTCCTTCTTCAATTTGTTCAGGTGTGGTGCTGTATACCAACCCCACAGTTACTTTCACCCGCCTTGTTGGCTCAGCGGTTACGTTGGTCACAAAACTGTCGGTAAATTTGTGGTTGGGAACCGTTACCATGCGCCCTTCAAGCGTCTGTAGTCGCGTTGAACGAATTCCGATTTCCTTCACAAATCCATCGTAACCGTCAATTTGAATGCGATCGTTCACCATAAATGGCTTGTCGATAAATACAGTAATTCCCCCGAAGATATTGGCTACAAAGTCTTTTGCTGCCATTGCCATGGCTAAACCTCCAATTCCCACACCTGCAATCAAGGCGCCGACATCGTAACCGGCATTGTTGAGCGCCAAAACGATTCCTAAAGTCCAAATAATTACAGCAATACCCTTTTTAACAATGGGAAGAACCTGCTCCAATGTCGCATTTTCTTTCGCGCTGCTGTAGGGCATGAGGTACTCGGTAAGGATGCCGTCAACCAAACGCGCTACGATCCAAGTCAGGTTGATAGCAACAAGCACTTTGAAGATGCGTTGAATCCACACATCAACCCCTTCATCAAAATGCAAATAGTCAATTCCCCACCAAGCAAAGAAAATTATAACAGCAAACACCATTGGCTCCTCGAGCTTGTCGACCAAGATATCGTCAAGCTTGGATTTTGTCTTCGAGGCTACCGAACGGAAGATTTTACCGAAAAACCAATAGAGTAGTTTGGCTATGAGGATGCCACCAAAAGCAAAGCCCAAAGCAAAGAGCCAATTTTCGACGCTGTTGCCGAGAAAAGTATAATCGAGTATTTCTTTCACACAGCAAAGTTACAACTGTGATTGTTGCATCCAAATTTATAAGCCTACCGATATCCCGCCTTGAATCATCGGGTTTGGAAATGCTGCATTTGGATCATCGATGAGGTCGTACATGATATTGACTCCAGCGAAGACATTGTTGCCGATTTGGAAAAAGTATCCACCCCCAACATACCACTGAGGAACCCATATGCGGCTGAATTCATCGTTTAAAGGATTGTAATACTTTGAGTTGATATTGTAATAGTCTGATTGTAAAAAAAGGCGATCGCCATCTTGCAAAATACTTTGACCGACTACAAACCGGGCATACAATTGTGGGCCGTATATACTCGCTGTGTAATTCTGCCCAAACCCGCGTATCGATTGGTAATAATACAATCCACCACCTCCGGCAGTTAACCGCTCTGTGAAGCGGTATCCAACTGTTGGACTAGCACCAATTAAAAAGCCATTGGTAGTGAAAGATAAAGCGACATTGCCACCGAATACCCACCGGTTTCCTGAAACTTTCGGTTCTTTTTGCTGACCGAATGCTATCAGCGTGCATGCAACAAATACGATTACCAGAAACTGTTTCATGCTTAAAGCTAATTAATCTACTTGAATCAAACGACTGTAGCTATCGTTATCAACGACAAGTTGAATGATGTAATTGCCTGTTGACAGGTTGTGTCCAGACAAAATTAAGCGCTGCTGTCCAGCAGGATAATTATAGCTAGGGAATGCATGCACAAGCTTGCCATCGATGCTCAAAATATTCACACCAACATTTGCCGCCTTTTCTAACGAGAATTGAAGGGTGCCGTTTGCATTCATTGGAGAGGGGTAGACACTGAAAAATTGCTCTTCTTCTTCTTCTATGCCAACTTGGCTGAATCCGATAAACGTTACTTCATCGCTGCCCGAATTAGCAATTGCGAGGGTGTCGGTTGCGATGGCATAAGAAATATCTGCCGGACTGCTCAAGTCAACTGCAGTAACGATTTCATTTGTTGCGAAATCGTCTGAAAATCGTGTGATTCGCGTTGGATTCCAAGAAGACACATAGAAGTTTCCATCTTCATCGTGATCAATGCCATCGCAGTTGCCAAGTCCGCTATTCGCTACCAAAGTTGTCATTGAATAATCTGATAAATCGAAAGCTTTGATAGGTGAATTTGGGCCCCAATTTACGAACACTCCACGGTTGTTTGCTAGGTCGATTGTGATGCCGTTTGGAGTTGAAACAGTATTTGAAATCGCAGTTTCATACGTCGGATTTGCTAAGTCGGCAAC
>JANRAA010000239.1 GCA_030728235.1 Flavobacteriales bacterium | reverse complement strand
CTTCAAGAAATACGGAACAGCGAAGCCATCATTGCCGCATTGAAAAAAGACCCTGATGTAAAAGGAGTGGCTCCAAAAACAACTGTCCCCATCTTCTATAATGTCGGTTCTATCAACCTAGCAGGCGTTATCAGCGGTGTTGATGTAGACGCCGAAAACAAGCTATTTACCTTTCAAGATTATGTTGTAGATGGCGAAACCCTCGACTTGAAAAACACGCCCAACAGCATCATCTTGGGCATCGGCGCAGCCAAAAAAATGCTAGTACAGATTGGCGATAACATCCAAATAACCACCAGCACTGGCGTGCGATTTCCGTTGAAAGTGGTAGGCTTTTTCCAAACTGGGCTCGATGAAGTTGACAAAGTGCAGAGCTACACCACACTTGCTACCACCCAGAAGATTCTTGGCAAACCTGCCAGCTACATCACCGATATCCAAGTCAAAATTTACGATATGGAATTGGCTCCTGAGCTTGCAAAGCGTTATCACAAGCTTTTCGATACAGAAGCCGTAGATATACAGACTGCCAACTCGCAATTTGAGACCGGTAGTTCAGTGCGGACATTGATTTCTTATGCCGTTGGAATCACCCTATTGATTGTGGCGGGCTTTGGCATTTACAACATCTTAAACATGATGATTTATGAAAAAATGGATTCCATCGCAATACTCAAAGCCACCGGGTTTTCAGGCAAAGATGTAAATGCCATTTTCATTACTATCGCACTAACCATAGGCTTCGTTGGAGGGGCATTGGGACTTGTTTTCGGCTTGGGACTCTCTGCTGTGATCGGAGAAATCCCATTCAACACAGCATCGTTGCCGACCGTAAAAACCTACCCCATCAACTACAACCCACAGTTTTATATGATTGGGGCCGTGTTCTCAATCATCACCACCTATTTGGCAGGCTACTTCCCATCGAAAAAAGCAAGTAGAATAGACCCTGTAGACATCATTCGAGGCAAATAGACATGGAAAGGAAGAAAGTCATACAAGCCGTTGATATCAACAAATCATTTCATGACCCCATGACCGTGAAAGTGTTGACAGATATTAGCTTTTCGATTTATTCTGGAGAGTTTGTGTCGATCGTCGGTAAATCGGGATGCGGAAAGTCTACCCTGTTGTACATACTCTCAACCATGGACACCAGTTTTGAAGGAGAGCTATTTTTGGATGGTATCTCCATGAAAAACAAGAAAGACGCCGACTTGGCGAAGGTCCGAAATGAAAAAATCGGCTTCGTGTTCCAATTCCATTACCTGCTGAACGAATTCTCAGTCCTCAAAAACGTTATGCTGCCCGGATTAAAACTGCAACAGCTAACTCCAGCAGAAATAGAGCACAACGCTTATGAGAAACTAAAAATCTTGGGCATTGAAAAGCAGGCATTGAAGAACCCCAATCAGCTCAGTGGCGGACAAAAACAACGTGTAGCCATTGCGCGAGCGCTGATAAACGACCCAATTATCATTATGGGCGATGAGCCTACCGGAAACCTCGATAAAGAAAATGGAGACATCGTTTTCAACATCTTCAAAGAACTCGCAGAAGAGTACCACCAGGCGCTGTTGATCGTCACCCACGACATGGATTTTGCCGCCAATACCCAGCGAATCATCACCATGGAAGACGGTAGAATAACCAGCATACCCGTTCACTAGCTACAGGTAGTAAGCGAAGTTTTGACTGTTCTCTTCAACAAGCGGATATACTGTTGGCTATAATTGTGAATCGCATTTGAACACAATTCCCTAGATTGAGCGTCAAGACAGCACCTCAATGACGCGTTGGTTTTAAAACCTTCTATTATCTGCATTATTGCCCATGAAATACTTGCTGAACTTCATAATTACACTAAGTGCAACACTTGCCTGCGCCCAAAACACAATTGACCTCAACATACACGCGCGCGTAGATACCACGAATAAAGAGGTTATGGAAGTCGTACAATTGTGGAAGAACTACCTATCATCGTCGCCAGACAAGATCTACGACAATCCCTATTGGAACGAAGAAGAGAAAGCCAAATACACCGATTTTGATTTTACCCGATCTGCGCTATATGCGCTGCCTGCTGAACAATTGCTCAACTACTACAAGCCTACTTTGCTATCGGTAGAAAAAGACGATGTTCACTATGTCCTGCGCACCATCTTCAACGCAGAAGGGTTGCAGGGCCAATACAAGAAATCGAATCCTTGGTGCATAACCCGAGTATATGCGGTAAACGAAAACGGACAGTGGCGACTCAAGAATGCCTTGCCAATGATCACTGCCAACTGGCAGCAAAAAACAGTTGGGAAAATAACCTTTATCTATCCGGCCGATCACGATTTCAACTTGGAACTTGCCCTCGACGCAACAGCATTTTGCGATGAAGTGGCGAAGAAATTTCAATTCAACGACTGGCAGCCTTTTGACTACTACATCGCAAAAAATGGAGACGAGCTCGGTGAACTGCTGGGGTTCGACTTTTTCTTCTCCGGATATACAACAGGAAAAGGAATGGTAGAAAGTCGCATTTTACTCAGCGGTATCGACTCTGAATGGTATCCCCATGAATTCATTCACATTTTGGTAGAGAACAAACCTCGGCACAGACTGATAGATGAAGGATTTGCTACTTGGCTTGGGGGAACAGCAGGTAAGACTTTTGATGAAGGAGCATATTTTCTCGCAGAGCAACTAGTTGAAAATAAATCCATTACTATTTACGACATACTCAACAATTGGGGCAGAGAGTACGCCGCTTTTTACACAACAGGCGCGATCATTTGCAACTTGGTGTATGAAAAAGGTGGTGTTGCTGCCATCAAAAAACTGCTCAACACAGCGCCTGATGACGAGGCACTTTTCCAAACTGTTTGCGAATTGTTAGATGTAAAAAGGAATGATCTCAACCAATTCCTACGGAAAGAAACCTTGAAATATTTAAATCCAAATCACCAATGATTTTCAGAAAAGCAACGGAAAATGATCTATCTATAATTGTCGAAATGATTGCCGATGATGAACTAGGAAAGCAACGAGAAAACTTACAAAATCCACTACCTGCAGAATATCTGAAGGCTTTTGAAAAAATACAGGCCGATCAAAACCAAGAGCTTATTGTTGTTGAGGGCCAAAACGATGAAATCATTGGCACACTGCAGTTGTCGTTTATCCAATACCTCACCTATCG
>JANRAA010000238.1 GCA_030728235.1 Flavobacteriales bacterium | reverse complement strand
GGTCGAATTATCGGTGCGCTGCCGTTGGGAAGATAGAATCCAGGTTGCTCAAACAATTGCCGATATGGCAGGAAAAGTCCATGTTGCCGAAATCCAACTGTCGCTCAACCATGACCCAATATCTGATGCATTTGATGCCAACGATATACATGCAGCGCTGTCTGCTCTTTCTTCTCTTCCCGCTAACAGCGGGGATGTGAAAGCGATTCTTCCAAAAACGAGGATTGTGAATGTTGAAGCTTGCCGTTTGTATGAAGCTGGCGCCTCGCATGCTTTGGAAGTAGCATATGCTTTAGCAACAGGCAGAAGGTATTTGGATGCTTTCATCCAGGCTGGTTGGTCGGTTGACGATGCCACTCCACTAATCCAGTTTTCACTGGCTGCCGACTCAGATTATTTTGTGTCTATAGCGAAATTTAGAAGCTTCCGCCTGGCTTGGGCAGCCCTTATTGAAGGCTATGGCGCTCAATATGATTGCTCAGTTATTACATGGATCAATGGGGTTACAAGTACAAGAGTGTATGATAATAATGAGCTGTATAACAATCTGTTAAGGTCTACCATTTCAACAATGAGTGCAGTTATTGGCGGTGCCGATGCTGTGGTGACTTCTACCTACAATCAGGCGAATGATGCCGATGCTTTGCGCTGGGCTCGTAACATCCAACATCTGCTTTGCGATGAGTCTGGTCTTGATAAGGTGTACGATCCAGGTTTCGGAGTTGGATACGTAGAACATGCGACGCAAGAAGTTTTAAATCAGGTATACGCGTTCTTAAACGAATGGGCGAACGCAGGTGAATTGATTTCAATAGAAGGTTTCAATTGGCTGCGCAATGAGTTGGATATCAATCAAAAACGATTGGTTCAAGGAGTGAACAACGGCGAGGCAACGTTGGTTGGTATTAACAAGTTTTTATTGTCTGACGAGGGCAAGGTGCTCGTTGCCGATAAATCAAGTGGTTTGGCTGCAATGAAACTAGCGAATAAGGAGGGTGTGTCATGAACTGGGGAAATCTAAAATATAACGGTGAACTACAGAGTGTCGACCGTTTGTTGAAGACACGTCAGACTGAATCCATTGAGGTTTCAGATGGTATGAAGGTGAAAAACCGATACACGGCTATCGACCCTTCGGCGAAACAAATGGGGTTCGTATCGGGTAAAGCGCCTTTCTTGCGCGGTCCGTATGCTACGATGTATACTTCTCGTCCGTGGACGATCAGGCAGTACGCGGGATTCAGCACTGCTGAAGAATCGAATGCGTTTTACAGAAAGAATCTTAAAGCAGGTCAGAAGGGTTTGAGTGTTGCTTTCGATTTGGCAACTCACCGCGGCTACGATAGCGATCACGAAAGGGTAGTAGGCGATGTCGGAAAAGCCGGCGTAGCTATCGACTCAGTGCTCGACATGAAACTCCTGTTTGATCAAATTCCGCTCGATGAAATGTCGGTGTCGATGACAATGAACGGCGCGGTGATTCCAATCATGGCGTTTTATATTGTGGCGGCTGAAGAACAGGGTGTCGACAAGGCGTTGCTTTCAGGGACGATTCAAAACGATATCCTGAAAGAATTCATGGTGCGCAATACATACATCTATCCTCCAAAGTATTCGATGCGCATCATCTCCGACATCTTCGAATACACGTCGAAACAGATGCCGAAATTCAACTCGATAAGTATTTCTGGATACCACATGCAAGAAGCGGGTGCAACGCCTGCTTTGGAGCTAGCATACACGCTTGCTGATGGATTGGAATACTTGCGAGCAGGAGTGAAGGCGGGATTAAAAATTGATGACTTTGCTCCCCGTCTGTCGTTCTTCTGGGGCATCGGTATGGATTACTATACGGAGATTGCCAAAATGCGCGCTGCACGCTGGTTGTGGGCGCTTCTTGTGAAAGATTTTAACCCGGAATCGGAGAAGTCGATGGCGCTGAGAACGCATTGTCAAACGTCGGGCTGGAGTCTAACAGAGCAAGATCCGTTTAACAATGTTGGGCGCACGTGCATTGAAGCGCTGGCTGCCGTGCTAGGAGGAACGCAATCTCTGCACACCAATGCTCTCGACGAGGCCATCGCCCTGCCAACAGATTTCTCGGCGAGAATTGCACGCAATACGCAGCTGGTGATCCAAAATGAATCGGGTATCTGCAATGCGGTCGATCCTTGGGGTGGCTCTGCTTTCATGGAAGATCTGACTTTGCAAATCGCTCAAGAGGCATGGAAGCTCATCGGAGAAATCGAAGAGCTAGGAGGTATGGCTGCTGCACTCGAATCGGGTGTCCCGAAACTGAAAATTGAAGAGGCTGCTGCACGCAAACAAGCGCGTATCGATTCCGGACGTGATGTTATTGTTGGTGTGAACCAATACCAAGTTGAAAATGAGACAGATATAGACATTCGTGAGGTCGATAACTCGAAGGTGCGCATCAGCCAAATTGAACGTTTGGAGGCGATGAAAGCCAGCCGAAATAATGTGGAAGTAGATCGTTGCCTAAAGAATATTGAATCGTGCGCCGCTGGTTCGGGAAACCTCCTTGAAGCGGCTGTCGAAGCTGCTAGAGCGCGAGCTTCCCTGGGAGAAATCTCCTTGGCGATGGAAAAGGTTTTTGGTCGCTTTAAGGCAACTACGCAAAGTGTTTCTGGTGTTTACTCTGCTGAAGTTATGAATCGAGATGATTTTAAAGCCGCACAACAGTTGGCGGATGAGTTTGCTGAAATCGGCGGACGTAGACCGAGGATTATGATCGCGAAAATGGGGCAAGACGGACATGATCGCGGGGCGAAGGTAATCGCTACGAGCTTCGCTGATATCGGCTTCGATGTTGATATCGGTCCGCTCTTTCAAACGCCCGCTGAAGCTGCCCGTCAAGCAGTGGAAAATGATGTGCATATTCTCGGGGTTTCTTCGCTAGCCGCAGGTCACAAAACTTTGGTGCCGCAAGTTATTGAAGCACTAAAGCATGAAGGTCGCGAAGATATCTTAGTCGTAGTTGGAGGGGTGATCCCAAAACAAGATTACGCATTTCTTGAAGATGCCGGTGTAGTGGGAATCTTTGGGCCAGGTACCAACATCTCAGTCGCTGCAACAGAAATTCTGACGCTACTAATCAACGGCTATTCTTAAATCCGCTCGCGAGGATCGTAACTCTCAAAATGTCCGTCACTATACAACAAAATGACGCGGGTCAATGT
>JANRAA010000237.1:7305-17455 GCA_030728235.1 Flavobacteriales bacterium | reverse complement strand
CACGTAATATGTGTCGATTACGCATACAGTTGGACGAAAAAACTCTTGGGCCCTTTTCTGGGCAAGTACAATGTTGAAGTAACCTTTATTGATGGAAGAGATCCCGAGTCGTTGGCGAAAGCGTGGAAACAGAATACGACTTTGCTCTATCTCGAAAGTCCAACCTCGATAACATTTGAATGTCACGACATCGCTCATTTCGTGGCAGAAGCCAAGAAACGGGGTGTAGCTACCATATTAGACAACACCTATGGATCATTGCTGAACCACTACCCTGTTGAGCTAGGAGTAGATATGATTGTTCATTCAGCTACCAAATTCATAAGCGGACATAGCGACGTTGTTGGAGGAGTGGTATGTGCTAGCGCTAGCAGGATTTCATCGATTTTCATGGCTGAGTATATGACGTTGGGAGCCTCCATGAGTCCGAATGACGCTTGGTTGCTCATACGCAGTTTGCGCACCTTTGAAATCCGCATGCGGCAGGCAGAGATACAGGCAAAAACGATTTCAGACTACCTTGAGAATCACCCAGGGGTTAAGGCCGTTCACGACCCCTTTCAAGAAAGTCATCCCGACCACAGGCTAGCCTTGAAGCAATTCTCTGTGCGCATCCCCATGTTTTCGTTTGAGTTGAACACAGATAAAAAGGAAGTCGTTGAAGCATTCTGCAATTCATTGAAATACATACGGTTGGCAGTTAGCTGGGGTGGATATGAGAGTTTACTTTTGCCAGCAACCGTTTTTCCACATGATTTATATTCTGTTTCACTGATGCGATTGTATATTGGATTGGAGCACAGTGATTTGCTTATATCCGACTTCGAAAATGCATTTAAAAATAGCGGGTTATAGTCGCTACACATTCGTGATAGACACCGAGCTGTTAATAGTGTAATTTTGGACAAAACATCAATGATGAAGTCGATCTATTTCAAACTAATTTTTGGTTCCTTAGCCGCCGTTTTATGCATCGCATTGAGCTGTGCATCATCAACGCCTGAAACCAAGTCTACCCCTTCCTACTCTGAACCTTCTGAGGCGTTCAAATCTTATTGGTATTCCGGATTGGGAGAAGTGAATACATTTGAACTCAAGCAAGCTCGGTATGGAGAATTGCGCTCGGGAGAGGCTGTTCAAATCTACGTCACAGAGCCATTCGATACAGACAAACAGGTAAAAAGCGACCAAGAAGATGGCAATGATGTCCGCGTCATGAAAATCAACTTCGTCAAGAAATTTCTTACCGGAATCTATCCATATTCTGTTATGACATCTGCGTTTACGCCTGTCGACGCTGAGACATTCCAGCAACCGATGAAAGCCACATCCAGTGCACAAGAATGGTGCGGACATGCTTTCATTCAGATGAATCAGAAAGCAAGTGGATATAGGGCACAGCAGTTTTCATACTTCGAAAGTGAGGGTGATAAAGATTTCGAGATGAAAGCCGAGATACTTGAAGACGGGTTATGGACATCGCTTCGCATGAATCCCGAAGCACTGCCCGTTGGTAAATTCAAGGTTGTGCCATCGTTGACATACATCCGCTTCTTGCACATAGAGTTTAAAGCATATGACGCAGAATTGCGTTTGGCGCATAACGAGAACGAAATCGTTTATACCGTTGATTACCCGGAATTGAAGCGCGTGCTGCGGATATATGCAGACAATGCATTTCCACACACCATTCGTAGATGGGAAGAAACATACGTTGATGGATGGGGAGCAGCAGCGCAGGAACTCACTACCGAGGCCACACTTATTCACACCGAACTTTTGCCATATTGGCAACTCAATCACAACAGTGATAGCACATACAGAACCCAAATTGGACTTTCAAAATAACGATGGCATGATTTTTCATGCACCAGAGCAAAACCAAATGTTATGAAGACAAAAATGAAAATGATTTTATTCATGTTGCCACTTAGTTTAATGTTGACTCAGTGTGCTAACAAAGAACTTGGAGATCGTGTTAAAGAACCTTTTTCTGGATCTTCTTACGAGAGTAACAATCGATTTTTCAGAGCTGTAGGTAAAGGTTCATCTACCAACGATAACGTAGCCAAGAGCAAAGCAGATATCGAAGCAAAACGCGAATTGGCTCAACAAGTTCAAACAAACATTCGCGTAGTAACCGATCAATATTTGGCTGACACACAGACATCTAGCGGTAGCGACATCAACGATAAGTTTCAGACTTTGATTCGTGAAGTAACAGCAACAGAGATTGCTGACTTACGCAAGATGGGTGAAGAAAAGTACATCAAAGAAGGTGAGTACACTGTGTTTATCGCATACGAAATCAAGAAGAACGCCATGTTGCGTTTCATGAAGAAGAAGGCTAAAGCCGATGCGAAAATCGACGAAGTGACTCGCAAATCAATCGAAGAAATTCTAGATAAGGAAATAGAAAGACTCGACGCGTTGGACAACTAAAGAGTGGCGATCCAACCGACTAAAAGAGAAATCGTGTAGGCGGCAATACCTACTGACACAATTAGCAGGGCGAAGATTATTCCGATGAAAAGAAGAATATATCCGAGCCCTGTTCCTTTATGCTTACCATCGTCGTGGTACTCATTGAACAGCTTCACATTTCGGTCGTTGGCCTTGTATGTAAAGTCGAATATAGAACCGAGGATTGGAATACTCCCCACAAGCATGTCGAGAGCAGCATTGCCGAGCATTTTCATGACGAGCTTTCCAGATGCTCCTTTTTGAAACATCGCGATGATAAGCAAGGCGCTCATGATGTATGTTATCACATCACCTGCTCCAGGTATCAAACCAATAAGAGGGTCGATACCAAAAGACATATCGGTACCAGGCACTTTAAACTTGCTATCGAGCAATTTGGCAAACTGCTCAATCCAACTTTTCTTCTCCTTCGATTTGCCCTCGATAATGGTTTCCTCTAAAATTGGTTTGTCCATGCTATTGCTGACGTGCTTTTAATTTGTCTTTAAACAGCTTGCGAAACTTCTCAACCTTTGGCCTTACAACAGCGCTGCAATAAGGTTGATCTCCGTTCAGAGCAAAGTAATTGTTGTGGTAGTCTTCAGCTGGGTAAAACACCTCAAAGGCTGTAATCTCAGTAACTATAGGGGAAGACCAATCGCCGCTTTCACCGGCTGTTGTTTTTGCCAATTCGGCCACTTCTTTTTGTTCCTCGTTGTGGTAAAATATTGCAGAGCGGTACTGCGTTCCAACATCCGCCCCTTGGCGATTTAAAGTTGTTGGATCATGCACCATCCAAAACACTTCAAGGATTTCTCCAAATGATATGATTTTTGGATCGTATGCGATTTGCACCACTTCAGCATGTCCGGTTCGACCCGTGCAAACTTCTTTATACGCAGGATTTTTTATATGTCCGCCCGAATATCCAGACTTGACACTTTCAACCCCATTCAGATCTAAAAAAACTGCTTCTACACACCAAAAGCATCCAGCACCAAGCGTTGCTAATTCCATAATATTGATTTATCTAACGAAGATAGAAAACAGATTGAGGTTCGCGTTATTCTGCTTGAGCAGAATGTTTTCTTTCAGACGATTGTTGCTCACTCTCTGGTGATTTATAGATCGTCGAGAAAATGAACAAGACAATTAAAGCTGAGAAAAACACAATGAGCAAAGAGTAAAACGCCTTCCAAAAAAGGTGGATAAACTGTTCCCATTGAATGATGTCCCATATACCCAGCAGGGCAAAAATGGTAATTACCAGCACCAAAGATGCAAGTACATAGGCGTAGATGTTTCGCGTTACAGTCATGATTTTCGCTTTTAACGAAGGTGTTAAAAATGAACGAAACGTAAGGTTAAGTAGTGTTAATGGAAAAAAATAAATCCGGCCCATCGTTATGGACCGGATTTAAACCAGAAACTTTTTTATCGTTCATCAGATGCTAAGCATCCGTTGCAATGACAAGACAAAGATGCCGTGTTTCTCAAAGAAAATTTGTGAGGCGAACGACCAATAGCGTGTAGGACAAATGCTTAAATGCGGAAACGCAAGAAGCCCCAACTAAGTGATGCTGTAGGATTTGTTTCGGCAAACCACGTAATCATATCACGTGAAGCGAAACCAGCCTCATACGCACCTTTACCAGCGATAAACGTTATTCCAACAGGGATTTTAAGTTCTCTATCACCGCCGCCTATAGCACCAGCGCTCAATTGCATGAACGAGAAAATTTTGAAATCAGCACCTGCAGCGATGATTGGATCGGAGTAGTTTACAACAACATCATTTACAGGCATAACAGCGTCTACCGCTAGGCGTAGTTTTGGCGACACAACATAACCAGCCCCTACACGCGCAGTTGTTGGCAATTTGGTTGTACGCTCACTTGTACCCGTCCATTCAAAAACACTTGTCGGACTTGCGAAATTGAGTAATTCGTTCACCAAGTTGTTTGTTTCAGCTCCATCATCGGTAAAATCGGTAAAAAGTTGATTGTTTAATTCATACAAGTTGCCCGTCCATTTTATTCTTCCGATATCGGTTATGGAAGCAGAAAGCAACAACTTTTGTTTCACAACAACCGTGGCACCAAGATCCACACCCCATCCCTTTCCTACCGGCGTGAATCGTCCGGCGTTTTGATCAAGAGCTGATGGATTGTTTTGAGCAATCTCACCGTAGTTGATATCAAAAACTGGAGATAGTGCTGAGAAAGCTTGGACATTGCTAGACGTCGCATCGACTTCTAGCCAGGCATTTCCAGTAATGAACTTACCTCCTATCCCTCCATGTATTTCAATGGTCTCATCGCGGTATAGGCGCTTTCCATAAGCCAGATTGTACTCACGAATCCATGAAAAGCCCATTCTAGAATTTGAAAGCAAGTCGGCTAGTTTCAATGCATTAGCAGGTGATATTACACCTTCATCAACCATATTCAACGTGTCTGCCGACAGATTCCCCGTATTTGGAATTGTATCTCCATTGTTTAGTACCAACTGTTCAAAATAGGAAGACGTTTTTCCGAGGAATACCAATTCAGATAATTGAGGGCCGAGCGTGGCGCTCATGTTTACTTTGTCGCGAATAACAAAAGCAAAGCCACCAAGTTTTTCATTGTTTACTGCTATTCCTGACGCGATTGTATTCAAGCTGATTGCCGTTTCCTTGTCGGCAAGACGCGCAGCATAGTCGGATCGCTCGCTTTGATTTAGCTTATCGAAGTCTTTTTGGAACGCAATGTTTTTCAATTCAGACTTTGTCAGATATTCAGAATACATCGAGCCTGCACCTTCCAAAAATCCGAATGTGATTGTCTTTCCTTCATATTCAGGGGTTAGGTTCAAATTCGCGGGGTTGATTCCCACACAATGGTAATCTGTAACAAAAGGTAGCGCTGCGCCTCGTCCTGTTGCAGAGAATACGCCTACTTCCGTTTGAGCTAGTCCAGAAAGACAAAACGAAATAAGCGATAGAGTTAAAAGTCGTTTCATGACACGTGATGTTTCAACGAATGTAGCTAAATGATACAGGCATTGAAATACAGCATCAATAGTTTACCTACAACGCGCGGTTAATTCAACAAATCAGGAATAGGTTCTTTGTACAAATACGTGTTCTGAGGAGATTCGAACGGCCGATAGAGGTAGTATACAAATCCGTTTTGAATGGACACCTTTTCGGGGTATTTCCAGGTGATATCGATTTTTGGACCTACTGAGCCATCCTTCAAATTTATTTCACGTATTGAATAACGACCCGATTTAGAAAAGAGAGCAAATGCTCTATTGGTAGCTTTATCGAACATAACAAGGTCTTCCCACATCTTACCTAAATCTCCTTTGTGGTAGGTGATTTTCACCGAGTCAACCGTGTGGTAGGTGTTATCGAAAGTAAAGAGGAAATCTTTGTAATGATCAAAAAGGTAAACTGATGAATCTGTAGTAAACACCGGTGAATACAGGGGTTTGAAATAAATGCTTTCAGGGAAGCCCGTCATAAAACCTGCGACAATTTCTTTATCGATGCCCGTTCTCAGTTCATATCTGAATGCTTCCAGCTTGCCACGGGGCGACATCCATTTGTATTCAGAGAGGAACTGCGTCATGAGTTCAGTATCTTCCACGTGAGCGAAGACAGTTGCCGCGGTGTCTGCTGATTCAAAGGCAAAGACATCGAATGCAGGATACCGCGGGGAATGACTGGTGCCAATCATTTTTGGGTTTACGGTGCCTACGATCGGCCTGATCTTATTTTCAAAATCACGCTTTTCGATCGGATATAAGTTCAATGCATTTTCATTTGCATTGATTTGGAAAGCTTTGTCGCGGGTATTTAAAAACAGCAATCCGGGGTAGTTGCTATGCAAGCCTGTACATGTTTCATTCACTGGGTGTTGATATGCGACATCACCTAGTTTACTCAACCATACCAGTCTGCATTCTTCGAAAAGATCAATTCCTTGTTCATTTTCCCGTTTGAACCTGCGGCGATGTCCGTACGTTAGTAACACCATACCCTCATTAGTAAACACATAATCAGCGACGTGCCAATCGGGATGTCCATAAATAGTGTCGGGGCCATTAAAAATATTCGCTTCGGGCAGGATGTTTCTCTTTTGGGTAAGAAGAATTACCAGTTTCAGGCTGTTGGAATTTCCGGATAAAGTGATTGTTGTGTCGCCGTATTGGACGTGAGAAATTTTAATTTGCTGCACTTGTTGTTTCAAACGGGTGTCGACTTCTCCTTGTTTATTGGATATCGCGTTACCGCCATTTGGCAAGAATGAAATATGAGCATTTTCGATTGGAGCGAGTGATTTCGCATCTTTCACAGAAAAGACATAGTGAAACGAACCTTGTCCGCTTGCGCTGGCCAGCCACAGAATCAGAACAATATTTAAGACAAGGGTTCTCATATCCACACGATGCAAAAAAAAGCGGAATTCCATAAAATTTAGGAATTCCGCTTCAATATATCAAGAACAGCGCTTAAATGTATGTGTTCCAATTGAAAGGATCGTTGGTACGACCTCTTCGAATATCGATTAAAGTTTGAGCTGCTTTTGGAGCAAACTCCCATCCGCTGTATGGTGGCAATTCAACATTCGCGTCTTCAAATCCGATGGAGCAAATGGGTGCTATTGTGGCAGCCGTTCCGGCCCCGAAAGCTTCATCAAGCTTTCCATCCTTAAGCAGTTGGCGAATTTCTTCGACAGAAACGC
Organism: Flavobacteriales bacterium; assembly: GCA_030728235.1. Lineage (GTDB taxonomy): Bacteria > Bacteroidota > Bacteroidia > Flavobacteriales_D > Sanyastnellaceae > RI-182. Next base: position 10,259 of record JANRAA010000237.1, on the reverse strand, counting down.
GGCGTTCTTCAACTTCATAACCCCAATCACGCGCGAGCGTTAAAACCGAATCGCGTGTAACGCCATTGAGAATTGTTTCGCTTAAAGCCGGGGTGATGATTTTATTCCCAGTTCTGAACATCACGTTCATTGTGCCAGATTCTTCGATGTATTTGTGTTCTACAGCATCTGTCCACAACAATTGATGGTACCCTTGTTCTTGAGCAATTTTAGCAGGATAAAGTGCACCTGCGTAGTTACCTGCTGCTTTTGCGAAACCGGTACCACCTTTAACAGAGCGTGCGTAATGTGTTTCAACTTTCACTTTGACATCGCCGGCGTAGTATTTACCGACAGGACAAGTAAAGATCATGAAACGGTAGGTTTCAGATGGTTTAACGCCAATGTACTCATCTGTTGAAAACATAAACGGGCGGATGTAAAGCGATGCTTCCATCGATTCAGGTACCCATTTGTTGTCTACATCGATCAGTTGCTTCAAAGCTTCAAGGAAGACATTTTTGTCTAATTGAGGCATGCACATGCGTTCGGCCGACTTATTGAAACGTTTGATGTTTTCTTCAGGTCTGAAGATTGAGATTCTCCCATCTACATTTCTAAAAGCTTTGATGCCTTCAAATATTGACTGACCGTAGTGAATTACAGAGCTAGCAGGATTAAGAGAAATATTTTGAAACGGAACGATTGAACCTTGAGACCATTTGCCGTCGGCATATTCCATGATGAACATGTGGTCAGAAAATACCCTTCCGAATGGAAGGTCATCGAAGTTTACTTGAGAGATACGAGATACCTCACAGCGTTGAATGTTAAACATAGAATCTTTTACGAGCATCTTCCTCTCATTTAGGCATGATGGAGGGACTATTCCCTCAGGACTTTTTTAACGAAGCCCATGCGAAATTAAGCATAGAGAGAGCCAATCACAAGAGCAGAAGATAAAATAGATGTTAACCTACCTCAGGTTTGAGGTGAGAAAAAAGGAATTTATTAGGGCTAACTAGCTGGGTTTTTACTGCATACATAACAATTGCTGCAGTATTGTTTACCCCAAGTTTTTGCATAATATTCTTTCGATGCGTGTTCACCGTGTGTGTGCTGAGGAACAATTTCTCGGCAATTTGGACATTTGTATACCCTTCAGCGATCAATCTGATGACTTCTAACTCACGCGGTGAAACAGTCACGGGCTCGCAATTGAACTCACGCAGCTCTAGTCCTTCAAGATCGATTGATTCTGCGCGTATGGCTTCTAATATCTGTCCGCAAAAAAACTGGCCACCACTACCCGTCTCTTTCACTGAGTCGATGATTTCATGCAGGTCGCAATCTTTCTTTATATAACTATCAACCCCTGCTTTGAGCGCATTGACAATTGTATGAGCTGATTGCTCAGTTGTAATGGCTACAACACGTGTTTTAGGGTAATTAGCGCGGATCTGAGCTACTGTTTCTACCGTAAAGCCGGGTGATAAGAAATCGATTAGAACAACGCTTGGATGAAAGCTTTGCAGAAGTTCGAACAGGTTAACCTCATTAGTAGCCTCGCCGATGACGTGCACGGTAGTATCTTGACTGAATATTGAGCCAAGTCCGCAGCGGACAATGATATTGCTATCGGCGATGACTAAACTAACTTCCTGCATTTATTTAAAATAGTTCTAAATAACAAAGGTATGTTACAACATCGAACAAATCAAGCGGAGTTATTCACAGATGTGATTTAACCTTCACGTTTAACCCTTCATTTGCGAGTATGGTATTGGGGAAAACAGATTGCGCTTCGAGCAGCAGCTCATTGTCATCGGTATATCGGGAACTGAAATGACCGATCATCAATTGTCCGACATTGGCTTGTTTCGCCACCAATCCTGCTTGTTCAGCGGTAGAATGGAACGTTTCTTTCGCTCGTTTCTCGAGATCTTTTTTGAATGTGGCTTCGTGATAGAGCAGATCCACATTTTTCACTTCTTCGATAACGGTTTCAGAAAATGCTGTATCAGAGCAAAATGCAAACGACCTTGGTTTAGTAGGCGCTTCTGTTATGTCTTTCCAAAACAATGTTGAGCCATCGTTTCGAACGATGTCGATTCTATTCTTGAGTTGAACGATTTCGGCAATTGACAGTTTCCATCGTTCGATGCTATTTCTGGATACTTTCGGCTTCTTTTCCAATTCGGTGAACACGAAGCCATAACAAGGAATTCGGTGTTTGAGAGTAATCGGGCGAATGGTTAGCGTATTGTCGGCCATGATGTTTCCCCCTTCGTGTGTTTGGGTTGAAATAAACTCAAGATCAAAAGAAAGGTACATTTCACTGAGTTTCATTTGCATGAGAATGATTTCTTTCAGTGCCGTAGGTCCACAGATATAGAGTTTCGATTTCCTACCGAGCAGGTGCATACTTGAAATAAGTCCCATTAAGCCCAGGTAGTGATCGCCGTGAAGGTGAGAAATGAGCACGGCTTCAATGCGTTGGAACTTGATTTTGTATTTTCGAAGTTGCAGTTGTGTGCCCTCTCCGCAATCGATCAAAAACAGCTTATCGTGCACATTGACCAATTGAGAAGTTGGAAGGTGTCGCATTGTTGGAGTCGCAGCTCCGCAGCCGAGTATAGTTACTTCGAAAGTCATATCAAAAAAAAACCGCCCCTAAGAGCGGTTTAAATATCGGATTTAAAACTTATCGGTTGATGACAAGTCTTTTAGTCAGTTTTTTGCTTCCAGATTGAATGCTGTACATGTAGATGCCATTGTTCAACATCGACGTATCCAGTTGAAACTCGTTAGATCCTGCGCGAGCAGAGATGTTTTGAGTATAAACCACTTCACCTAGAAGGTTAACAATAGTGAATTGCACTTTACCAGGAGTAGCTGAGGTGAAAGGAATCCACGTGCGGTCATTTGCAGGGTTTGGAGCATTCTGTCCGAGTTGGATAGAATAGCCATCAACT
>JANRAA010000237.1:1464-7295 GCA_030728235.1 Flavobacteriales bacterium | reverse complement strand
ACAGACTTTTCCTTACAACTCGGGTATTACAACGCATCAACTTTAGCTACAGAGGAAGGATCTACAACAGTATATACATATTGATCGAAAGAGATTGGGTATGCGATTGGAGTACCGAGGAGATTCACATAACCAGTAACTACGATTGACATTTGGAAAACACCAGCAACCGTTGGCGTTCCTGAAAGCGAAGCGCAGTATTGTTGTCCACCAAAGAACGTACAAGAATTCGGAGAATCGCCATTGTTGTTACATTGAATGGTCAATCCCATTTGATCAGATGTGAAAGGCACACCATTCAGTACAAAGTTAACCGAGGTTAAAAGTACTGAGTCGATAGGAAGGCTTGGTAAGGTTGGGTCAACGTCGGTAGCATTGGTAGGAACGATGATGTGAATTTCATCATAGTATGCTGCACCGAGGTATGCTACTTCAAAGCTTTCTCCTAGCACTGGGTCTGGAGAAACACCAAAGGGTTGACCTTGGAAATCGTAGTCTGCAGTACATTGTGCTACCGCGGTAGACAACATAGCGAGAGCGAGTGTTGAAAGTAAAAGTTGCTTCATAGATGTTAGTTGTTAGTTTTCGAGGTCTCGTTCAACCTCTTCCATGTAAACCAAGTCAACGGCTTCGTTGAGTGTTGGAGTGATTTTAAGAACAGAATCCAATTGTGAGATAGCAATTAGTTTCTGAACAGTGGCTTGTAATCCGCAAAGGACGAAAGAGCCATTGCTATCACGGCAGAGACGGTTTGCCACAAGGACAGCGCTCAAGCCTGAGGAGTCGCAATAACGCGTTTCACTCATGTCGAGAATGATATTTCTTTGTCCGCTCTTATTTAGAAGAACCAACTCTGATTTCAATTCTGGAGCGTGCAGTGCATCGAGTTTCTCCACCTTCGTCTTTACGACTACTACTTTGTCTTTTTGTTCTATTTCGTATTTCATGCGCTTATAAGCGATTTCAACAAAGATAATTTTTTTTCAGTTCCTTCCTAAGCTTCCTGCAAGTAGGTATAACACAGCCATTCGAATTGCCACACCATTTTCTACTTGATTTAGGATAATCGATTGGTCGGAATCGGCTACATCACTAGATATTTCAATGCCTCGGTTGATTGGACCGGGGTGCATGATGGTGATTTTTTTATCTAAACTATTCAGTTTTTCTTTGTCAAGTCCGTACAACATTGTGTATTCTCGAAGCGACGGAAAGAATGCAACATCTTTATCATCGCCTTGGCGTTCGAGTTGAATGCGCAGCATATTGGCAACATCGCACCAGTTGAGCGCATCCATGAGCGAGTTGGATACCTTAACCCCCATCGACTCTATGTGTTTGGGAATCATGGTAGAAGGGCCAACGACCATGACTTCTGCACCTAATTTTTGCAGACAATATATATTTGATATTGCGACACGTGAGTGCATGATGTCTCCAACGATAGCTACTTTCCTACCGCGGAAATCAGGACCCAATTTTTCACGCATTGAGAAGGCATCTAAAAGCGCTTGCGTTGGGTGTTCATGAGTGCCATCGCCAGCATTCACAATAACTGTATTCACTCGTTCAGAAAGAAACTTAGCAGCTCCTGGATCCGGATGGCGCATCACTACCATATCGACTTTCATTGCCAATATGTTATTCACGGTATCGATGAGGGTCTCCCCTTTCTTTACCGACGATGACGAAGCTGAGAAATTTACGACATCTGCTGAGAGGCGTTTTTCTGCCAGTTCGAATGATAAACGTGTACGTGTTGAATTCTCGAAAAACAAGTTGGCGATGGTTGTATCGCGCAGACTAGGGACTTTTTTAATGGGGCGATTTATCACCTCTTTGAACTCGTCGGCAGTTTTGAATATGAGTTCAAGATCTTCTTTCGTAAGGTCTTTTATGCCGATCAAGTGTTTCGTGCTAAGCTGTCCCATTTATTTCGAAGAATAAAGTAATACTTGATCTTTTCCGTTCGTCTCTGACCATTCCACAACTACGTGTTGCGAATCGATAGAATCTACACTTTTACCAACATAACGGGCTTCAATTGGCAGTTCTCGACTAAATCTGCGGTCAATGAGTACCATGAGTTCAACAGAACGCGGACGTCCGTACGACAACATGGCATCTAAACCTGCGCGAATCGTTCTACCAGTGTATAAAACATCATCAACGAGGATGACATTTTTATCTTCGATAATGAAATCGATTGCGGTTGAATTTGCTTCTAGCGGACGTTCTCTTCTTCTGAAATCATCGCGAAAGAAGGTTACATCCAAGGCGCCACATTTCAATTTGATATCTGGAAATTGTTCTGAAAGATGTTGTTTGATTCTATTCAGAAGATCCACTCCACGTGGTTGAAGGCCAATTATCACGGTGTCTTCAAAAGACCTATGATTCTCTACCAACTGATGAGTCAGTCGGTTGATAATAAGCTGAAATTGGGCTTGATCTATGAGTACAGATGGTCTCATTCAGGGGCAAATATAAACGAATGAATTAAGAGGCGCTTAAAAATATGCAAGAAAAAAGCCCCGCACAAGCGGGGCTTTTATATGAGTAATCAGAGATTATGCTTCTGAATCGTCACCGCTAGCTTCTGGAGCTTCAGCGTCTTCGGCAGACTCTTCGTCCTTAGCAGCAGCTTTCTTAGCTTTTGCCTTTGGCTTCTCGTCAGCATCCGATGCATCCATCTTCTCTTTCAAAGCAGAAAGTACGCTCAAATCTCCAAGAGTTGTTTTCTCAGACTTCTCGTTTACTTCTTGAACTGCTTTTGACATTCCAGCGCCTTGAGCGCCTCCTGAGGTAGATGCAGAACCGGTTGTACGCTTCTTCTCCTTCTTCTTAACAACTTCTTCGCCGTTGTTAGAATGAGTAACAGTGATACGTTTTGCGTTCTTGTTGAATTCAAGTACAGTGAAGTCTAGCGTTTCTTCTAGTTCTCCTGTAGAACCATCTTCTTTCTTCAGGTTCTTTGAACTGCAGTATCCTTCTACACCGTAAGGAAGAGCAACGATAGCCTGGTTTCCATCTTTCTTAATGATGGTACCTTGGTGAACGCTACCTACTTCAAATACGTTTTCGAACACATCCCATGGATTCTCTTCCAATTGCTTGTGACCTAGGCTCAAACGACGGTTTTCTTTATCCAATTCAAGGACAACTACTGCCAATTTATCACCTACGTTACAGAATTCAGATGGGTGCTTGATCTTCTTCGACCAGCTAAGGTCAGAGATGTGGATCAAACCGTCAATTCCTTCTTCCAATTCAACAAATACACCGAAGTTGGTGAAGTTGCGAACGATAGCTTCATGACGAGATTCAACTGGGTATTTCGCTTCGATGTTTTCCCATGGATCTGGCATTAACTGCTTCATACCCAAAGACATCTTACGATCTTCACGATCAAGAGTCAATACAATACACTCTGCATCGTCACCAACTTTCAAGAAGTCTTGTGCGCTGCGCAGGTGCTGTGACCATGACATTTCAGAAACGTGAATAAGACCTTCAACGCCTGGAGCTACTTCAACGAATGCACCGTAGTCAGCCAAAACAACAACTTTACCTGTTACTTTGTCGCCTACGTTCATGTTTTCGCTAAGAGCATCCCAAGGATGTGCTGAAAGCTGCTTCAAACCAAGAGCGATACGCTTCTTGTTGTCGTCGAAGTCGAGGATAACAACGTTGATCTTAGAATCAAGTTGAACCACTTCTTCAGGATGATTGATACGTCCCCAAGAAAGGTCAGTGATGTGGATAAGACCATCAACACCTCCAAGATCAACGAATACACCGTAAGAAGTAATGTTCTTAACGATACCCTCGAGAACTTGTCCTTTTTCAAGACCACCAATGATTTGTTTTTTCTGTTCTTCAAGCTCAGCTTCGATAAGCGCTTTGTGAGAAACCACAACGTTCTTGAATTCGTGGTTGATTTTCACAACTTTAAATTCCATTTGCTTACCTACGTACTGATCGTAATCGCGAATTGGCTTAACATCGATTTGCGATCCTGGAAGGAACGCCTCGATACCAAATACGTCGACAATCAAACCACCTTTTGTGCGACACTTAACTTCACCAGTGATGATTTCGCCACGCTCCATAGAAGCATTAACGTTATCCCATGCACTGTGAATACGAGCCGTACGGTGAGAAATGATCAATTGACCAGTCGCGTCTTCCTGCTTCTCAATGAAAACAGGAACAGAATCGCCAGCTTTAAGATTTGGGTTGTAGCGGAATTCAGATGATTGAACAACACCTTCTGACTTGTAGCCAATGTTGATCACTACTTCTTTCTTCCCTACTGAAACAACTGTTCCAGCGATAACTTCTTTCTCAATGATTGAGTTCAGTGTCTCGCCATAAACCTGCTCTAAACGAGTACGGTCAGTTGCCGAGTAGTTATCACCTTTACCGTAAGTGTCCCAGTCGAAGTTTTCCAAATCAACTTGCTCGAATTCCTCCTCTGGAAGCTCGATTACAGTTTCTTCTTCCTCTTCTTCTGCAACTACAGCCTCTTCTACCGCATCAGCGATTTCTTCTACTGCATCTACAGTTGCTTCTACTTCTTGAGTCTGTTCTTCGCTTTGCGTAGCTTCAGTCTCAGCGTTTACTTGTTCCTCAGCATTTTCTGCTGAAGTGTTTTTTTCTTCTGCCATGAAGGCTAATAATTTGTATCATGATCCTTGCCGACAGTGATCATGAGGTTATTACTACTGCTTGTCGGACGCAGTCATTTGCGGGCGGCAAAGGTAGTAATTAAATCTTAACAGACAGAAGAAATCAGTTATGAATCAACAATTTAACGGTTGAAAAGTGGTCGGTTTGGAGGAAATACATGCCAGAAGCGACATTCGGACAGGTGAAACTGCTGCTTTTAAAGCCATTTGCAACGATATTGCCACGTGCATCGAACAAGGTCCAATTGGTCTGCAACGATAAATTAACTCTCATCCCTGCTGTTGCAGGATTAGGAAAAACAAGCAAATCACCTTTCTCGATTGTCTGCACTTCTGTTGTCGCGCCATTGTTCGAGTACTCTGGGGTTGTTTCGAGGAAATACACCCATGTCGGACTACCATCCGTCAATCGTCCGTAAGAAGTGTCTGCAAATTGCTGAGGGATGTTGATTTGGTCGGCAATGGTAAATCCATCCGGACTTCTCATGGTCAAGATCTCCCCTGCATTGTTCAATCGGAAACTGGTGTGGTTCCATCCTTGGCTCTGCTGCTCATCAGCAAAGAATAACAAATATCCACCCGGTGGAATTATAGATGAATCAGGATGGTTAGTTGGCACCATCCATTTCATTGGGTTGGCAGGGTTGTCTGAAAGCCAATATCCAGCCAAGTCAACAGGTATTGAGTTCGGGTTATAAATTTCAATCCAATCTTCAACATCACCAGCGGTATCGAGGGTGTCTGATACGTTTTGACACATTACTTCGTTGATATACAACTCAGGTGGAATAACGAAAACAAGTTGATTTGAAAAGCGAGGCGTTGGAGAAATAAACGTACTACTGGTCAATCCACCATCTTGCAATCGACCCCAAGAATTATCAGCGGGAGATGCATCATATATATAGGTATCAACAGCATTCCCGTCAGGACCTGTTAAAAAGATCGTCCCACCGGCAGTTGGCAAAGAAAACGGCGCATGGTCAGTACCTTGACTCTCCTGTCCATCGGTCCAGAAAATCCGGAAACTATTCGCCGGAATGGCAGTATGCGTGGGATCAGTATTCGGAACCTCCCAACTCATTGCTCCACCCAAATCGAACGAATACCCAGCCATATTAACCTGAAAATCATTCGGGT
>JANRAA010000237.1:0-1454 GCA_030728235.1 Flavobacteriales bacterium | reverse complement strand
ATTGTCATCAAGATAACTTTCGTTGATGGTCATTACTTCGTTGATAAAAAGCAGAGCATTGGCGGGTTGTACGTATACATTGGTAGCATCTGGAGTTGGAATGTCGAAGAAAATCCAATCCGGACAGCCGTCGCAAGCGCGGCCATATGAAATGTCGGTTTGCTGAGCAGGGAAATCAATTTGATCAACAATCGTTACTCCGTCGGGCATGACCAAAATGAGCGATTCACCATCTGCACTCAAGGTAAAGCCTACGTGATCTTCCCCTTGATTGATGTCGTTGTCTAACCAGAATATTTGATAACTGTTCGGAAGTATGGTTGTCAAACCGCCATTGGTAGCGGGAATTTGCCATTTCGTAAGATTCAGCGGATTATCGGTGAGGTAATAACCAGCAAGGTTTACAATCCCTCCATTGTTGTAAAACTCCACCCAGTCGTTGCTCTGGAAAAAATCATCTTGAATGCCTGTATTGTTCGATGCAACGATCTCGTTAATAAAGATAGCACCAAACATCCGTGCCGATTGGCACAGTAAAAAAATTAAAAAAAATGTTCTCAACCCTTGCGTATTTCCCACAAATATATGTACTATCGCGACGGCTTGAGAACCAATTTTTAAGGAAATGTTGTTTTACCTCAGTATAGACTTTTTACAGACGCTGAGTTTATTCCAAGACCTTTAAAGTCATTTACTGCTTGTTGGGCTTCGGCATTCGATTTCAAAACACCAGTTACATAGGTCACTGCTCCATTGTTTTGAAGCTGCACGATCCCCCATTTTTGTTCGAAAGCGAGCAATGCCTCAATAACATTTGACGGTACTTCTCCTGCGTAAGTTCCGATTTCAACTTGCCAGCGGGTGGTAGTCGACGCACTTGCAGAAGGATTGATGCTGGCTGGAGCTACTTTTTTGCCATTGGAATAAGCTGTGATGAATGCATCTTTGATACCTGCTCCACGGGCTTTTGCTTTTTGAGCTTCTGCTTCTTTCAATGATGTGAATCGTCCGGTTGTGTATCGCACCAATCCGCTGTTCAAGCGTTCAGCCATGATGTCTGACAACCCATACATATCTTTCAAGGCTACAGGCTTCGAGTAGTCACCGATTTGCACGGTGTAGAACTCCCCTGCTGCATCAGACCAATCGCTTGCAAAGGCCGGCAAAACAACTGCTGGCTTAGCAGGAACTGTGGTCGCATTGGCGACAGTTGGCTTTGATGTGTTGTTGCCTCCTCCGTTGGTGCTCGTTCCATTCTCGGTCTTCGCATTGGTGATTGTTGAAGCTAAAGCATCTTCAGAAGTGGTTCCAGGAGCGTTTTGTTCAATGAGCTTTCTTGCTTCAGTGAGCGAAATGCGCTTTCCATTCATGAAAGCAACAACGAAAGCATCACTATACCCCTTCTTACGGATGGCTGTTTTAGCCTCATTCGCAGAGTTGAATTTCAAGAAAAG
>JANRAA010000236.1 GCA_030728235.1 Flavobacteriales bacterium | reverse complement strand
AAATTATAGAACTAAAAGACAAACTAACAGTATTGCATAAGGATATGGTAATAAAGGAGTTGGTATACCTAACCTCAACTGGCACTCAACATTTATTTTCTCAAGAAAGAGAACTTGTCTCCCCTCCTGAGAGTGCAGTACTCTGGGTTGGGGATATAGGAGCAATATCCTTTGTTCCAATAAAAAAGAAGCATAATTTTGTTGAAGTGAGTAGCAATATTTGGAAGTTAAATATTGAGAATATTGAAATTGGAGACTTATAAAAAATAACGTATATTTATTGATATGGTACAATTTAATAGAAACATGAAGAAAATCAATTTTCCGCTAATCATCCTTTTGATACTAGCACTCCTACCCTCGCCAAAAGTTCAATCCCAAGGAGGTCAGACAGATTGGTGGTATTTTGGAGCTCAAGCAGGAGTACATTTTAACACATCTCCAACGGCAGTAACCAATGGTGCTCTCGCAACACAAGAGGGAGTTGCAACAATTTCAGACGTTAATGGCACATTGCTGTTTTATTCTGATGGAGTAACTGTCTACAACGCGAACCATTCGACTATGACAAACGGAACAGGTCTATTAGGAGGTGGATCCTCAGCACAATCAGGTGTGGTGGTGCCCAGACCTGGTTCTAGTACCGAGTATTATCTATTTACGGTTTCGCCATACGGAAGCAACAACGGATTGCGATATTCACACATTGATATGGCTGCTAGTAGCGGATTAGGGGCCGTAACAAATTCACAGAAGAATGTTTGGATGATGGATCAACCAACAGAAAAGATAGCGGTTGTTCCAAAACAAGGTGGTTATTGGGTAATATGTCCAAAACACACAACCGATACTATATATGCATTTGCAGTTTCATCTGCAGGGGTTAGCTCTGCACCGGTCACTGGTTCAACGGGTGTATATACTGCGAATCCAGCGGGATCCGTTTCTTACTTGAAGCCAAACATAGCAGGTACGAGGCTAGTAGGTGGTTCATACTCAGCAAACCTTATCGCGCTTTATGACTTCAACAAAAACACTGGATTGGCGACTAATGGATTCACATTTACAGGTGGATCCGCTACTTACGCCAATTATGGAGTCGAGTTTTCTCCAAATGGTAATCTGGTCTAAGCTCAAGGTTGGGGGATTGGTAACACTCGACAATATGACATCACAGCAGGAACTGCTGCTCAAATCTCAGCATCAGTAACTAATCTTGGCCCTAATTCTTCAGGTGGAGGAGCCATTCAATTAGGACGAGATGGCAAGTTATACGTATCTCGCTATGGTCAAACTTATTTAGACTGTATTAACAATCCAGACGTACAGGGAACAGGGTGCAGTTACACTACTTCAGCGGTTAGTTTAAGTGGTCGCTCCTGCCGTTGGGGATTACCCACTTTTATACAAGCTTTTTTTGGTGCATCACTCGAAGTGTCAGACAATTGTTTTGGAGATACTACTTACTTCAGTGCCGACACTACGAATGTGGATTCCATATATTGGGATTTTGGTGACACTGCCTCCGGTGTAGACAATTACGCCACTGGTGTGATCGAAGTAGGTCACCTTTACACAGATACGGGAACTTATGAAGTCACACTGGTTGTTTATAACGGCAGTTTGACTGATACCGTGGTTGAAGAAGTGTTTATTTATCCTCGACAAGTAGCTGATTTCGGAGTTGCGGAAACCACTTTATGTGCTGGCCTAGAATTCACCCTCGATGTCGATCAAGAGTTCGCCACCTTTGAATGGCACGATGCCAGTACAGGCCCCACCTATACGGTCACTTATCCAGATTCTTTGGTGATGGTTACGGTTTTTGGGCAATGCGACACGGTTTCAGACACCTTGATCATAAACTTCTTTTATCCGTTTGATCTTGATGTTCAAGATGACACAGCAATCTGTACTTACAGCGATCTCAATCTTCACACCGACTTATCCACTGCTCAATATTCTCATATCTGGAGTAATGGAAGTACTCAGAACAATATCACTATAGACACAGCTGGAACCTACATGGTTACCGTGACGGAAGGGATTTGTATATACGCTGACACCATTGTCATCACGCATTATCCGGAAGTGAAGATAGAATTGGGTAACGATAGTAATTTCTGCTACGAACCTTTGGTGACATTGACTCCAAAAACACAGGCCAATGTGGTTAGTTACCTCTGGAACACAGGGGCCACGACAGGTACCCTTCCTATTTCGCAAACTGGTCTTTACAAAGTGACGGTAACAGGAGTAGGCGGTCATTGCGAAGCAGTTGATTCCGTTGAATGGAAACTTTGGTTTGAACCAACAATCTACTTTAAAGAAGGTGACGATACATCCTTTTGTTCTAACGATGTAATCACCTTGGATCCGATTGAACAATCTGCATTTCCGATTACCTACTTGTGGAATGACAACAGCAACCAATCCTTCTTAAACATCAATCATGTTGGATTATACTGGGTAGAAGCACAGGATGAAAACTGCGCTATTCGCGATTCGATTATCGTTAACCTCTATCCTGAACTAGATGTAACCCTGGGAGAAGATGTTTTCACTTGCGATGGCAAGCTTAACACCTTAACTCCAGTTACCACCATTCCGGTAAACAACTACACATGGAGCGATGGGTCAACAAATTCAACCTTGAAAATTGATCGTTCTGGCACCTATAAAGTAAATGTAGACAACAACTTGTGTTATGCTTCGGCAAGTATCAATGTCTTTTACTTCAAATACCCAGAATTTTCTCTTGGGAACGATACTTCCTTGTGTCCTGATTCAGAAATATCGTTTGACATCACAGCACCTTTTGAAGACATGGAGTATTTCTGGTCAAACGGAAGTAGAACTCCGACTCAAACTTTGCCTGCAAAGCACGGTGTGACTTACTGGGTGAAAGCAACAAACAAGGTTTGTGAGACAACCGACTCAATTCACGTTAAGGTGAGAAGTGTTCCTAATAATTTCATTGGAAACGATACGGCCATATGCGAAGGCTCAGATCTCAAACTATCTGTCTTAAATGACGATCGCATCAAAGGTTATGAATGGAACACGGAAGAAACCAAGCAGAGCATTACCGTTCAAGATACGGGAGTTTATTCTGTATTGATTAAAGACGAATTCTGCACAACGCCTGGGAAAATTCATGTGACCTACAAGAACAATCCGACATTAGCCAATGTTGAATTGGACGCACCTGTAACGATA
>JANRAA010000235.1 GCA_030728235.1 Flavobacteriales bacterium | reverse complement strand
CCGTGGTTGGCGTCATCATGGGCAGTATTACAGGCTATTACAGTCAAAAACTCTTTACTTTCGACCCATGAATGCGTTTTTAGCAGTTTTCATTGGCGGTGGTTTGGGAAGTGTGGTTCGCTATTCAATTGGTTTATCGCTGGCGCGGATGGGGAGTCATTTCGTGCTATCTACGTTGATCTCAAACGTGCTGGCCTCTCTGCTATTGGCAATGATTGTGGTGCACTTTATACCTAAGTCGCCACATGTTGCATGGTTGCATCCGTTGTTAGTGGTTGGCTTTTGTGGTGGATTTAGCACCTTCTCAACCTTTAGTGCCGATACATTCAGATTGATAGAACAGCAGCAATGGCTTTTTGCTTTCGGAAACATCCTTGTAAACGTCGCCATCTGCTTTTTAGCCATCTATCTTGTGATGAAGAAATAGTGAAACATTGCATCAAAAGTGTGCTGTTCACTCTAGACTCTTAGCTTTGTAAAAAACATTCGTTCATGCGGTTGCTACTTTATACCCTACTGGCAGGTGTTGCCTTTTCTTGCTCAAGCCAATCAACTGTTTCTGTTGTCGCACCAGCAACTCCTGTTGAACATCCGCCGGTTGAGGCGCGAAAAAGCGAACAAATACCACCCAAATTATTTATCGGAATCGTTGTCGACCAAATGCGCGCCGACTACCTGTACCGCTTCTGGGGAGACTTCGGCGACGGTGGATTCAAACGCTTGATGAACGATGGTTTTTTCTGCGCCGATCACCATTTCACGTACGCCCCAACTTACACAGGACCGGGACACGCATCGGTGTACACAGGCACAACACCCGCTATACATGGCATCATTTCGAATGACTGGTTCGATAAAGAATCGGGAGCGATGGTGTATTGCGCAACCGATACCACCGTGAATGGTGTTGGCACAATTAAAAAAGGCGGAAAAATGTCGCCGCACCGACTTCTGACGACCACACTTACCGATGAGCTCATGCTCAGTAGCAACTTTCGATCGAAGGTGGTTGGACTATCGATGAAAGACAGAGGAGCCATATTGCCGGCCGGACATCACCCGACAGGGGCTTATTGGTTTATGGGAGGTACCGAAGGTGTTTGGGCAACGAGCACATATTACATGCAAGAATTACCAAGTTGGGTTAAAGAGTTCAATAACAAGAACTTGCCTTCGAATTATTTAGATGGCGGATGGAAATTATTGCGCAGTGAAGACACGTACGACGAGAGTTATGCAGACAACAATCCGTATGAAGCGCCGTATCCCGGACAATTGCGCCCCGCTTTCCCCCACCTATTTCCCGCAGAACTCGAAAACCGCTTCGACTACATCAAATCTAGTCCGCTTGGAAACACACTTAGTGTTGATTTCGCAATTGCCGCTATTGAAGGCGAGCAGATGGGACAAGATCAACACCCCGATTTTTTAGCATTGAGTTTTTCATGTACCGACTATGTTGGACATCAGTTTGGGCCACAATCGCGGGAAGTGCAAGACATCTATTTGCGACTAGACCTCGAGCTTGAACGCTTTTTGAAATACCTCGACAGCACCGTTGGCGAAGGAAACTACACCCTGTTTTTAACCGCCGATCATGGAGGAGCCAACATTCCAGGCTTTTTGAAACAGTACAATATGCCAGGAGGGTATTGGAAACCACAGAGCATGCTAGACGATGTAGACAACTATTTAAAGGCCAAATATGGAGCCGGACAATGGGTGCTGCAGTATGTAAACGATCAGTTTTTCCTCAACAAAGCACTGATTGCCAAGAAAAAACTCGACATCGAAGACATTGCCGAAGAAATTGTTGCCATCGCCATGCAACAACCCGAAGTGCACGATGCCAAAGTGACATCTGAGCTACTTGAAGTTGACCACACCGAAATACCTTGGCGCAACGTACAACGTGGCATACACCCGCAGCGATCTGGCGAAGTGCTTGTGCTGATAAAGCCCGGATACATTGAAAATGGGTACACCGGCACAACGCACGGTAGTCCGTTTAGTTACGACACCCACGTACCCCTCATCTTTTTTGGAAAGAACATTCCCACTGGTGAAACGTGGAGGCCAACCGCCATTCGCGACATCGCACCCACCGTTTCGAAGCTGCTGCGAATTTCACAACCGAGTGGCTGCACAGGCGAGATGATATTTGAATTGAACCGATGAAAGAAATTGTTTATAGACTCTCAGTAGAAAAACCACATCGTCATTTTTTAGACCTCGAAGCTGAGTTTCCCGCCAGTGGTGGCGATACAACCACTTTTCAATTGCCAGCATGGAGACCTGGCAGGTATGAACTCGGCAACTTTGCAAAAAACATTCAACGCATAGCAGCATTTGATCAAAAAGGTCGGCCGCTGACCATGCGTAAAGTTTCTAAAGACAAGTGGGAAGTGGACAGTGCCGGACAGAAAAAAATTGTGCTGCGCTACAATTATTTCGCTGGGGAATTGAATGCTGGATCCACATGGGTTGATCAAAACCAGATTTATGTGAATCCCGTCAACTGCTTTTTCTACATCCCCAAGGTCGACATGCCTTACCGTGTAGAGTTGGACATGCCCAAAGACGCTGAAATTGCTTGTGGACTGCGCGTTTCAAAAGGAAACACCATCCACGCCGCTGGCGTGCAAGAAGTCATGGATAGTCCGTTTATCGCTGCAGCGGGCATGACTCATTGGACGTATGATCATGCCGGTGTTAAATATCATATTTGGATTAACGGACGACATACCTATGTTAAATCGTATGTTTTGGATGCTTTTTCGCGGTTTACACAAAGCATGGTTGCAGCGTTTGGAGACATCCCGTGCGACAACTACCACTTCCTTTTTCAATTGCCTGATCAAGCAGTTCGTCATGGTGTTGAACACACCAATTCAACAGTCATCGCCCTTGGCCCTGCTGAATTTGCATGCACAAAAGCCGGCTGGGAAGAGATCTTGGGCATCAGTTGCCACGAGCTGTATCACACCTGGAACATCAAAAGTATTCGCCCGAAAGAGATGATGCCGTATGATTTCGCCACCGAGAACTACAGCAAATTGGGTTATGTTGCCGAAGGAGTGACAACTTACTACGGCGACCTTTATTTGTATCGCGCAGGAGTTTTTGACCAAGGGCAATACTTCGCGTTGTTGGCGGATCAAATCAAACGCCACTTGCACAATTCAGGCAGGTTCAACATGAGCGTTGCCGACAGCAGTTTCGAC
>JANRAA010000234.1:9218-17539 GCA_030728235.1 Flavobacteriales bacterium | reverse complement strand
TGCCGCAAATTACTTGCGTTGGCGATCAGTTGCGTGATGCATCGGATGTGTGCAACTATATATTAGAAGATTTTACGGCTCTTGTTTCTGCGACAGACAATTGCGGTGTGTTTTCAATCACACAAATCCCAGCTTCTGGGACTGTTTTAACTGTAGGTGCGCACCTTGTGAGCCTTGTTGTTGCTGATAACAATGGCAATGAATCGACCTGTAGTTTCAATTTGGAAGTTGTTGATGTCGTTCCTCCATCCGTAGTTTGTTCGTCTGACGTGACCCTTTCACTAGATGCTGGTGGTTGTTTTGCCACAGCCAACCTGGTCGAACCAGTTGCGACTGATGCATGCGGAATTCAGAGTATATCAAACGATGCTCCAATGCAGTTCAACCTTGGAGTTAACCTTGTTAATTGGACCATTGTTGATCAGAACGGAAACACGACCACCTGCGCGCAAACTGTTACAGTTGTGGATGATGAATTGCCGATTTTAGACTGTTTGTCGGACACACAGCGCAACGCAGGAGCAGATTGTCAGTACACGCTAGAAGATTTTACATTGATTTCAAGTGCCTCAGACAACTGCGGAACAGTTGTGTTGACACAGACTCCGGCTGCTGGAACCGTTTTAACAACTGGGCAACATACCATTCAAATTGTTGCTGCTGACCAGGCGGGTAATCATACAACCTGCGAATTTGAATTGGAAGTAATTGACGACATCGCGCCGAGTGTATCGTGTATCTCAGATCAAAATCGTGAATTGAATGATGCATGCGAATATTTGCTCGAAGACTTTACAAGCTCATTGGTTTATTCTGACAACTGTGAACTCTTAACCGTTAGTCAGAATCCAATTCAAGGAACAGCATTGACCGCAGGTGAGAATTTGGTTACCATAGAGGTAACCGATATTCATGGCAACGTCACGTCATGTTCATTCATTGTGAACGTTATTGATACAACACCGCCAACGGTTCAATGTCAGAGCGATATCATAGTAAGTGCTGATGCTGGCTTGTGTGTGTCATCATTCATACCAGAAGCACCATTGGTATCTGATGTTTGCGGATTGTTTGATATTTCACACGACGCACCAACTGAATTTCCGATTGGAACAACAACCATCAATTGGATTGTAAATGATGCAGCAGGCAACCAGAGTACTTGCGCACAGCTTGTGACAGTTGAAGATACAGAGTTGCCAGTTTTAGAATGCATCTCTGATCAAGATCGTGTATTGGGCTTGGATTGTTTTTATGATCTCGAAGATTTTACAGCCATGATTTCGGTTTTCGAAAATTGTGGATCCCCAGAAATAACTCAAAATCCATTGGCAGGCAGCCAGTTGAGTGTTGGAGATCACCTCATTGAGATAACAGCCACAGATGAAGCGGGAAATTCAGCTAATTGCTCATTCGTTGTGCATGTTGCTGATGACGTAGCACCTATCATTGATTGTCCGACAACGCTTTTTCAATCGAGCGAAGCATGCCTAGCGGCCATTCCAGACCTATTGTCTGAAGTCGTTATAACCGAATGCAGCGCATTTAGCTTTATACAAGAGCCATCTATCGGTACTTTAATAGCACCAGGAGTATATCCAGTTACAATTACTGTGACCGATGAAATGGGGCTGAGCAATGCGTGCCTAACCCAGTTTGAGTTTCAGACGACAACCATTTTGGATGTTGCATGCAACCTGCCTTCGGATATTTCTGTGTCTTCGTGTTCATTTGAGATTCCCGATTATGCGAATGGAATTGAGATATTGAGCAGCTGTGGAGAGGTAGTGTTTACACAAGTTCCAGAAGCGGGAACTGTTGTTACAGAAAGCACCATCGACGTTTCAATTCAAGCCATTGATGCCAACGGAAACACATTTGTATGTTCTCAACAGATCGCTCTCAACTACTTTACTGATTTATTTATGGTACTTCAAAGCGATACAACACTTAGTGTTGAGTCGAATTGCGAAGCGATCATTTTCTTCGAAACACCGATTGTAGTTGGTGGATGCGGAGTTGTGGAGTTGGTTCAGACCTCAGGTCCAGCCATTGGTGACGTTGTTGCTATTGGTGACTATGATATTGAATTCACCGCCACCGACGAGTGGGGCAACATGTCAGTTGATTCATTTGTGATTACTGTAGCTGACACTGACGCTCCAACCATCACATGTGGTGCAAATGTTTCATCTTGCGATCCTTTTGTTATGCCTTCTTCGCCTATTGCTCAAGACAACTGCGAAGTGGTGTCAATGGAACTTTCTGAATCGAACATTTGGCAACCAGGCTTGGCATTTGAAGATGGCATCAACCAGGTGGTTTATATCGCTACTGATGCTTCTGGCAATGCAGCAACTTGCACCACATTCGTTCAAATTAACTTACCGGCAACGCCATCTTGGAACATGCCACTTCATTGGTGTGTAGGAGATGAAGCTCTCGATTTAAATGGTCTTGTCGCCAACAGCGAAGGATTCAGTTGGTCAGGGGCTGTGTTGAACGATCATATCATGGATCCGAGTATCATAGGCGAAGGAGAACACAGCATCACCTTATCCAGCATTGAAGGAATGTGCACAGCAGATTCAACGATATTGTTCACTGTTGGCGTGCGTCCAATTGTTTCAGCTGGAGCTGACTTCGAGACATGTGGTTTGAATACAGCAGTAACTGGGATGAGTTCAGCGGATAACGTTTTGTGGACATGTGGGCCATTCGCCTTGGTACTTGATGCGAATAATTTAACGGCTATTTTGGAAAGCGACGACTATCAAGACGAGCATTTTGCTCTTACAGGTTATGGGTCTTATGGCTGTGCTGCGTCGGATACCGTGACAGTGGCTTTTGTTGAGCCACCATCAGTTCCGAGTTTTAGTCAAGATCAAATTACCTTGTTATTGGGGCAAGATTTGAATACGAATTTCACTTTCGACGGTGTTGGCGAGCTTAATGTGTCATGGCTCGGCGGTGGAAGTGTTCCAATCGATATGATGGGTAACAACATCGCGGTTAGTGGGTTGGAAGAAGGTACATATGACATGGTCTTGGTATCTATGAATTCACCATGTCATAGCGAAAGCGATCATTTAATGGTTGAGGTTTTGTCGTTAAGCATTCCGAATGGATTTTCGCCAAATGGTGATGGATTCAACGACAATTTTGAGATCACTGGTTTAGAGTTGTACCCGAACACACAGTTACAGGTTTTCGATCGAGACGGTAATTTGGTTTATCAAACACATAACTATGATAATTCATGGAATGGAGTTTCGTTACGTGGTGATGAATTGCCTTCAGAAACCTACTTCATGGTTGTGATATTGCCTAATGGAACAACTGTGGAATCATACTTAATCATACGCAGATCATGAGGTATGTTATATTAATCGTGTTGCAGTTTATGGTGCTTGCTGGGTTTGCTCAACAAATACCTATTTCGCAATACATGCATCATGGCTTGCCATTGAATCCGGCCATTGCTGGGTCGGTTGGTGCGATGAGTATTTCGGCCACCTCACGCGAGCAATGGACCGGTTTTGAGGGTGCTCCTTCAACCCAAATCATCAGTGCGCACAGTCCGTTTTTTTCCGACACTTTTAGTGCCGTGGTTTTGATAACAAACGACAGAATAGGCGTAACACGCACCACAACATCTACACTTATGGGTAGCTATCGTTTGAAAGTCCTCACTGGAAATTTACATTTCGGTTTGAGAGGAGGGATAGAGCAAGCTCACAATTCGTGGTCTGAGGTGCGCACGACCGATAATCAAGACATACTTTTTGCCAACGACGATCGCTCAGTATTGCCAGTTATTGGGACTGGAGTTTATTACTACAATTCTACCTTTTATTGCAGTTTTTCGGCTCCAAGTTTACTCAATAAAGTGTACCGTGATGGTGGATATGTAGCTGAATTCGACATCTTGAAAATCAGACCGTATTTCAACACAGGATTGAATTTGCAGATCAATGACGCATGGATGCTTCGTCCGTCAACATTGATTTACAAAAACCAAAGCGATTATGTCAAAATGGATATCAATATGCTTTTGGCTTACAACAAACAAATTGAGTTTGGCTTGAGTTCGCGCAGCACAGAGACGTTTGTAGGGATGTTGAGATATTGGGTTAAACCTCAGTTCAGCATCGCTTATTCATACGATATGGAGCGTGTTGCCCTGTCGAAATATTCGAGAGGGAGTCATGAGTTGACCTTGCGTTACGACATGATTTACAACCGACAAATCAACAACCCCCGTTTTTTCTGATGAAGACCTCTTTAGCCATATTGTGTTTATTCGTTTCATCGGTGCTGATTGGTCAGACCTATGAAGTGCAAATGATGGATGTCAACACACCGTCAGACGAGTATGCGCCAGTCGTGATAGACGGAACGTTGGTCTTTTGTTCAGATCGTCGCACCGATTTTACCAAAGCAGAATTCGACAAAGACGCCAAGTATTCAACGCATTGGTATGTTGTGAATAGTGGGAAAGTAAAATCTTTTCGATTGCCCTATGAACCCTCGTTTCATCTCGGCCCGATTGCCATTTCTCCTGATTCTCAGATGATATGTTTCAGTGCAACTATGCCTCATGACAAACGACAAGACGGTATGTTGGGGTTGTTTTTCAGTGAGCGCCTTCCAGGCGGATGGAGTGCACCTGTTCCATTTGAATGGAATACCTCAGACAACACCTACAACATCACACATCCTGCGTACAGCAGGGATGGAAAGTATTTGTACTTCTCATCAGATCAACCTGGGACTGTGGGTAAAGCCGATATTTTTCGCAGTATCAGAAATGGTGATCACTGGAACAAACCAGAAAATTTAGGGTTGGCAGTAAACACTACAGGCACCGACATCTTTCCGAGTTGCACTCCCGATGGGAAATTGTGGTTTGCGACAGACAGCATTGCAGGTTGTGAAGGCTTTGACATCTTTTTTATTAACGAGAAAGAAGAGAACAGGTGGACCTTACCGGTAAAAGCTGATGCGCCATTAAATTCTGAGTTTAACGACTACAACGTAGTTTTTAGAGATCAGTCGACAGGGTATTTGGTTAGTGATAGAAACCGAGAAGGTTTGGATCTTTTTAGTTTCACCATAGGATTTCCGGAATTTGGACCGTGCGAAGAAGCATGGCCAGCAGCAACCTGTTATTTGATTGAAGAAACAGAATTTCAGCCTGTTGATACCTTGCCATTGCGATATGAGTGGGATTTCGGGGATGGTACACGCGGTATTGGTTTGAGCAACGAACACTGTTTCCCAGGATTGGGTCGGTACAATGTTGAATTGAACGTTTTTGATACCATTGCCAACTCACATTTCGGCACAATTTCAGAGCTTGAAATACTCATCGAATCATCAGGGTTGCCCTTGATCACAGCAAGTGATACAGTTTCAACCAACAGCTTATTTACCATGCTTTCTGACGACACCGAATTGAACGGTTTTCCAAATGAAAACTGGTTTTGGATCGTCTCTGACGGAAGGAAGTTTGCGGACAAAAACATCGAGCTATCATTTGAAGAGCCTGGTGATTACATGGTTTCATTAGGTGTCATCATCGACCCAACAGATGCCCATTCACCAAGACGATGTTCATCGATACGCATTGTTGTGCGGGATGAATTTGAGCCCACATATGTTGAATTGCCACCTTCCATTCAATCGGTTGCACCTGCCTTTGAGGGTGCCGATTCATTGACTTATTTCGTCGAGTTTCACGAGTCGCCAGAGCGTGTAGCATTGACAGATCCTTATTTTGGTAAACTCCAATATGAGATTACCGAACGCTTTCAAGAGCACGACAGCTTGTTTCATTACAGCGTAGGTGCCGACGAGCGGATGAGTAATTTGTATGGATTGAGACAAGAGTTGTTAGACAGCGGATATGTCAATTCAATTGTTCGACGTGAAGAGATGAGCAGGTTCAACGTAGCCATCACCCAGGTGGGTTCTTTTTACACAGAAGAAGAGCAGATGGAATTGAACAACAAAGTTCAGCAGCTTGCAGATATTCAGTTTGAAACAAACAGCGCTACGCTGACTGAAGCATCGGTGTTTAACCTCGAGTTGATATCTGACATAATGAGTGAGGAGTTGTTATTGTATTTAGATATATCAGCCCATACCGACGATGTTGGACGTGAGAGTTACAACCAACGACTTTCAGAAAAACGAGCAGAGGCAGTAGTGGGGTACCTAGTTAGAAGCGGTATTTCTCCCGCACGACTGCATTCAGCTGGGTTTGGGTCATCGCAGCCGAAGGCGGACAATGACACAGAAGAAGGACGAACCCAAAACCGAAGAGTTGAGCTAAAGCTAAAGTTCGGTAATTGAACGAGAAACAATTATCGTTTCTCTTCGTAACATCAATTATTCAAGCCATGATGAAGATATTGTCGTTTCTATTATTTGTTTTTTCTTTTTCAATAGCTACAGCTCAGCCTGTACCTGCAGTAGAAGAGAACATTCCATTTCTAGTCACATTTGGCGGAGATGCAGCTACATCTTGGGGCGATGACGACCACAGTCAGACCTTCTTTTTCACTGTCCCCTCAGATTACAAGCAGCCCTTTTATATCAGGGTTTTTGATCCCGATTGCGGAGGTGCCAACGACGAGATGAATGGCAGTTTCAATACCATGACCCGTTTTTCTGTATATGGAGGAGTGGGTTGCATTACAGATCCAGATGCACGAGCTACCAATCCAAAAGGAAACTTCAAGAGCGGCACCTTGTTGGCGAACAAGACCTTTGGCGCACAAGCCGACTACGATAATAAATGGTACACCTTCGGACCGTTTAATCCATCGGAGGGTGAGAAGAGCGCCAAGTACGGAGGCATTGTTTTCAAGCTTATTGCAGAAGGGTTGAAAGGCGATGACGGCAATTTGTACCGCTATTTCATGACCACCATTCCCGACAAAAACATTGGAGTAGAAGGGGGAAACGCCTTCACCTTCGAGTATACCTTTCGATTGCATTCAGATCCTTGGCAAACCTCACACGTCTATCCTTATGTTGACGATAAAGTTGTATCGTTGGCGCAGGCCAATTACGATTGGGACAACGACGGCTATATCCGCATTTATTCAGCGGTTACCTTTGCAGAGGATTTGACAACAAGTGGCGACGATCATTGGTCGCAGAGTCAATACATGATTAAAGATGCTGAAAGAGGCAAGTCATTGGACATTCAGTTTACGAAAGACAACACTTTAAAAGTTAACAATAACAACGTAGTGTTCTACGTCACTAACCAATATGGGGAACTGTTGCCTTTCTACACAGTACCTATTGGCGGCATACCTAAATTCCAAGGCAAGGCGACAGCCAAGCCGATTCGAAAATGATGAACAGACACCACCTTATTCTGTTTTTCCTTCTAGTATCTTCTACCACCTTTTCTCAAACATATCACATCAAACGATTTGGAGAAAAGGAAGGGTTAAAAGAGCGTTTTATCTATACCCTAGATCAAGATAGTTCGGGGTATTTGATGATAGGTACTGGCAATGGAGTGTATCGATTTGATGGAGTGCACATGCAGCGGGCCTCAGCTAACGATAAACTCGAAGAAACCTTTGTATCATCCTCAAGTCAACTCTCCAATGGAGAAGTATTGTATGCCGACTATTATGGGAAGTTAGCCATTCGGTCTACAGAAGCTATATCTGGCACTCCAAAAGATTTTGCCAACGTCCGCGTTGTCGGTATAGCCCAACAAGCATATACATTATGGGTTTTATTGCAAGATGGCCGGCTAGCAGTGCGCATGCTCGGTGGAGAGTGGCGTATTCACGAAGATTTATTTTCGGGAGGTATTCCAAGCAGCATATTGAGGTTGTCGAATAATCAGCTGTTGGTAGGCACCGATTTAGGAGTTATGCGGGTAGGTACTGGCAATCCAGGATCACCCGAAGTAGAGTGGATACCAGATTTAGAGGGCATGCCCATTACATCGCTGAACGGATCGCTAGACAGATCATCTGTTTTTATAGGTACCGATGAGTTTGGAGTCTATCAGTACATGTTAGAAAGTCGCGAACTGCAAGAAATAACGGCAACAGACATTGATTTGAGCCGTTTTTTGGTCAACGACATCCTCGAAACAAAAAGTGGAAGTTTATGGATAGCCACAAATCGAAATGGAGCATATCGACTCACCGATAGAAAAGCAGACATTTATCAACGCTCATTGAACCCCGACCCAGGGCAGGAATTTGAGATACGTAGCGTTTCAAAACTCTTCATGGATAAAGAGGAGAACATTTGGTTGGCTACAAAAGGAGGAGGGTTGA
>JANRAA010000234.1:1818-9208 GCA_030728235.1 Flavobacteriales bacterium | reverse complement strand
GGGTTGATTTTGCTCACGCCCGATGATTTTTCGTTTTATAACGTTGGAAATCAATTTGAGCCAGAGAAAGTCCGCTCGATGGAGTTTTGCAATGGAGAGTATTGGTTGGGGACAGATGATCACCTGTATCATTTTACCGGTAAGTTGAATCAGTCGGACAATATATTGCAGCATGAGAACGGACTTCGCGGAGGACCCTTTACCTCTATATGTGTAGATGCAGATAGTAATTTATGGGTAGGGACCGAAGGTCAAGGCTTGTTTTATCGCAAATTCGGATCCACTGATTTTCAGTCCATCACCTTTGGTGACGACCAACTCAGTAACCGCGTCAACAAGATTCTGGAGATAGAAGATCGACTCATGGTTGCAACCGATTACGGTATTTACATTATTCGGGATGGTGAAGTTGCCCAGCATTTATCTATGCAGTCAGGATTGCCGCACAACCGCATCCGAACCTTGTTTAGAGATAGCAACGATCGGGTTTTTATAGGAACACAAACCTCTTCGGTAACATTGATTTTCGGCGAAGACATCATGACTTTGTCGATGCCCTTTGGTGATCGACTTATAGATTTTACATCCTTCGCAGAAGATACCCAAGGCCGCATTTGGATCGGAACCGATGGACTTGGAGTCGTGATGATGGATGGAGATAAGATTGTAGCTTTCAATAGTGAGGACGGATTGTTATCTGATTATTGTTACCTAGTAGAGACCGATCAGTTTGGTCAGATATGGGTTGGTCACCGAGGTGGGATGTCGAGAGTAGATATCAATGATTTTAGCATAGAGAAACTCGACAACGAACCATTTTCGAAGTTGGATTTCATACAAGATCAGTCGAACATGACACCTTTTGGAGATTTATTGTTTGGCACTAGCAAAGGCTTGCTTGTTTATCACGGCAACAACCGGTTGCAAAAGCACCTTGAGCCCTCCATTAACCTGCGTCATGTTGTGGTGGGAGATAGTGTTCAGGCAGCTGATAAATTAGTGGAAGTGCCTTTTAATACTTATCGAGTAGAATTTAATTTCATAGGGATAACCTTCAAAGATCCCGAAGAAGTAAAATACAGTTATTTCCTAGAGAATTATGATCTCGATTGGTCAGAGCCAGCTTCGGCACCCAATGCACGCTACAACAGATTGGACCCTGGTGAATATACCTTCAAAGTCAAGGCCTATCATGAGAATGGAGTTGGTGGAGAGCGCATAATAAGTCTCCCACTCATAGTTAGCACACCATTTTGGCAAAAGTGGTGGTTCTATCTGTTGGCAATCGCAGGCGCGGTTTTGACGGTATGGTTTTTCATCAATCGAAGAGAGCGACTGTTGCGGGCCAACCAAGAATATTTGCAAACAGAGTTGGATGCACGCACAAAAGAGGTTGTTGTCCAAAAAGAGCTCTTGGAGATAAAGAACAAAGACATAACCGACAGTATTCTATATGCAAAGAATATACAGCGCGCCATGTTGCCTGATCCCAGCATGTTTGAGCGCATGTTTCCTGAGTCTTTTGTCTTCTATAAGCCTAGAGACATCGTGAGCGGTGATTTTTATTGGATTTTCAGACATGAAAGTAAAGTCGTAGTAGCTTGTGCTGACTGCACCGGACATGGAGTTCCAGGAGCATTTATGTCGATGATAGGCACAGTGATTTTGAAAGACGTGTCCTTCAAACCCAGTGTTTTGGATCCTGCTGCTGCATTGCGGGATTTGAATACCCAGATTACGGAATTGTTGCATAACAAGCACGGAAATTTTGCTGTGGATGACGGAATGGATATCTCGATTTCTGAGTACGACTATAAAACAGGAGTATTGCGCACTAGCAGTGCACGAAGACCGATTATTGTGTATAAGAACGGGCAGCGCATAGAGATTAAAGGCGATCGACATTCTATAGGCGGAGATAAAAACTTCGAAGGGGAGAAAACCTTTAGTTTGCATTCCATACAATTGGAGGCTGGAGATAGTTTTTATCATTTCACCGACGGATTGCCCGATCAGTTTGGTGGAGTAGAAGGCAAGAAACTAAAAAAGAGCGGGCTAATTAAGTTGCTCGATGAGGTTCAACACCTGGAGATGCAGAAACAGCAGCAGATTATTCATAAGCACTTCGTTAGTTGGAAAGGAGACCAGAATCAAGTTGACGACATTTTGCTTTTTGGGATACGCGTGTGATATGGGTTGAAATCCGGTTGATATTATTGTTGCAAAAATGAAAACTCATAGCCCTTAACCGTTAAATTTGGGATAACCACAAAACGGGTGCATTGAGTAAACTAGTTTCAAGAGAGAACATGGCGCAGGCTGTCAATTTGGATAGTCGGAATCCACTGGTAGGGATCATGTATCGTATATCAGGTATAGAAAAAGTCAATCGATTCTACGAACAAATCAATCACCTAAAAGGGGAATCATTCATTGAAGGATCATTGGATTTGCTGGGGTTGCAGCTAGAGTTTGATGAAGAGGAATTGAAGCGATTGCCTGAAGATAAACCATTTATTACCATTTCGAATCATCCATTTGGAGCCATCGACGGAATTTCACTTATCAGCGTAGTTACCAAGCGCAGGAAGGATTTTCGTGTGATGGCTAATTTTTTATTGTCACGAGTTGAGCAGATGGGAGAGTACTTCATCGGTGTAAATCCATTTGACGAAGGCCAGACCAACATGTCTAGTTTTCGGGGCATGAAAGAAGCACTTCGGCATTTGTCTGAAGGAAAGCCCTTGGGGATTTTTCCGGCAGGAGAGGTGAGTGCATTTAACCGAGATCTTGGCACCGTTACCGATTCCCAATGGAGTATTGCCAGCATAAAGTTGATTAAGAAAGCGGGAGTGCCTGTTGTCCCTATTTATTTTGATGGAAAGAACAGCAGGTTGTTTCATTTGCTCGGAGTTATTCATCCATCCTTGCGCACCCTGCGTCTTCCTGCGGAGTTTATGAATAAGAAAGGCAAGACCATGCGATTGCGCATAGGGAAGCCCATTCCACCGAAAGATTTGGATGGATTTGAGACATTGGAGCAATTGGGGAGGTTTTTACGAGCGAAGACATATGCGTTGGGATCATCTGTAGAAGTCAAGCGAGAGTATTTCGGAAAACTCACATTTCCGAAGAAGCCAGATGATATAATACCTCCAGTGGCTACAGAGTTATTGGAAAAAGATTTATCGCTTTTGCAGGGAAAGATTCTTTTCGAGCAATCAGAGTTTGTCTGCTATATAGCCCGCAGCGGCGAGATTCCACATTTACTTCGAGAGATAGGTCGATTGCGAGAGATCACTTTCCGTGGAGTTGGTGAGGGGACTAATAAATCGATGGACATCGACGAGTACGATTTTTATTACGAGCATTTAATTTTGTGGGATCGCAATGAGAAAGCATTAGCTGGTGCTTATAGGATAGGGAAGGGGAATGAGATCATGCGGAAGTACGGATCGAAAGGCTTTTATACACATTCCTTGTTTCGCATGAGTGCTCAGATGAATCCCATTTTAGATCAGTCGATAGAGTTGGGGAGGTCATTTGTGGTTGAGTCATATCAGCGCCATCGATTGCCACTTTTCATGTTGTGGAAAGGGATATTGATGGTTTTGATATCGGAGCCACATCATAGATATGTGATAGGGCCGGTTACGATTAGCGG
This sequence comes from Flavobacteriales bacterium, assembly GCA_030728235.1. Taxonomy (GTDB): domain Bacteria; phylum Bacteroidota; class Bacteroidia; order Flavobacteriales_D; family Sanyastnellaceae; genus RI-182. The sequence goes on along the minus strand of JANRAA010000234.1, from coordinate 5,544 downwards.
CAGTTATCAGGAGATATCGAAAGGGTTGATTATGGAGTTTGTAAAGCGATATTATTTTGATCAAGAGTTATCGCAGTATGTGACCCCAAGGAAGGCTTACACAGTGAAATCTGGTAATGTTGATAGTGAGGCCTTGCTGAGTGCGACTGATAACGATTTAAAGAAATTGGATAAGATCATATCGGATATAGAGCCAAGTTCGTTTACGATGCCGGTTTTGTTAAAGAAGTATTTGCATCAGAATGCGAAGATTTTGGGGTTTAATGTTGATCCGAAGTTTAACAATGCATTGGATGGGATGATGTTGTTGGATTTGCATAATTTGCCGCAGGAAACCATAGATAATCTGCAGCACGAATTCAACCAAATAGGCTAATCCCTTTGGTTGTCCGCATTGATGCATTAAAAAATGATTTTGAGCCTTATAATTTGATGAAGGAACTTTATGTTTTCATCGAAACGGGCATTAAATCTCGATTTTCAGAAGCAATTTCTAGATTGTCCGCAAATGTGCATAAGGCTTCGTAAATACAAAACCTTTTTTATCACCAGCGGCCTTTAACCAAACTCACTAAGGCCTCCGAAAAAATATCAGGACTACCCCTGTTAATGTACTTATACGTGAACTCATCCAAAACAAACTGCAAATACTTCTTCTGCGCCAAATGATGAATCCCACTCAAAACCCGCTGGGCATTGTGGATCACTTTTTCCGACCAACTGCCTCGTGGTAGCTCCCGAACCTTCTGCTCTTTAAAATGATATCCGCCAAATCTTGTCAATCGCTTGTAGCAAAATCTCGTCCTGTATGGAGAGGATTCAATAATTCTCTGTTCCATATCAGTAAGTGGAATTCCTGTAGCAACCAAAAGCATCAACTCTGGGTGGCCACGACGCCTTATCGATTCTATCTCTTCGGGAATTAACATGACTTGATTGCGCTTCTCAAACTGTTTACAATGCTTTTTTCCAATTGAGCGGGTGTTGAAAAGACTCTGCATCATGCTCTCAACAGACAATCGACCTTTCAATAAATGTTGCTTGTTCTGCTGTCTGAAAGCGAATTGAATCTTTTTCCGCATATACCACACAGGTTCGTAGCGTTTCATGCTTAATTGGCGCTGCAACTCTTTGGCCGACATTGATTTTTTGGTTGAAGCAATATGGTAAAGAGCATGATACCATGTCATTATTGAAAGCTTTGAAAATTGCATGATCGTACCGGACTTAATCCCTATGCGTAAACCACATTTCCTGCATTCCCATGACCGCCGCTTTTCAAGCCAACGATGGTGTTTGCAACCACAAAATTTGCACGTAATGCCTTGCGATTCTCGGAGTTCTTTGAAATGCTGCAAACAAACACTCTCGCTGCTGAAGGCACAGAAAAAATCGGCTGAGTTCATATCCCGAAGCTTTAGTTTGTTCGAAGATATGAAGGTGGAATATAAGTGCAACAGCGACTTTGTGTGTGTAGGTCGGAATTTTGTTTGTGTGCAGAAATCAAAAAAAAAGGGCCGCAATAAGCAGCCCCTTTATGTATCTGTAGTAAGATTAGATGCGGTATCCGAAACTCACTGAGAAGGTTCTTCCCCATGTCATGCTCTGGAAGTCGTACTCGTTGCCTTTGAAGACATATGTTTGTCTGTAAACCGGATTCAATAGGTTGTTGGCTTTAAATCCTAGGCTAAACCGCTCGCCTAAACGCTTGCTAATTGTGAAGTCAAGATTGCCACGAGGCTGGTCATATACATCCGGTGTTCCTCCTTTGGTAACCAAAACCAGTTGCGGACCTTGAATGTTAAAGCTCAAAGCGGCATTCAATCCGAGTGAATCGTTGTCGTATGATAAGATGCTGTTGATAACGTATGGCGATTGACCGTACATCGGACGTGTATCGGCGTGATTAGGGTCAGTTGCTCTAATCAACTCCAACTCATCAGCTGAAATGGTTGTGGCAGATTTTACCAAAGTAACGTTGAACCCAAAACCAAATGGAGAGAATTTCTCGCCTAGAAAGCTAAGTGATTTGCGGACTTCAAACTCAGCACCCCAAACCTGCGCTTGCTCAACGTTCACCCATGTGATCTCAACATTTGAAGCAGTTGAAAGAATAACTTGCTCAATAGGGTTTGTGAAATCTTTGTAAAAGAAGCTTGCAGATAGTATCTCACCCGGACGTGAATAGTGTTCTAGACGAAGGTCTAAATTCGAAATCAAGGTGCGATCCAAATCGGTGTTACCTGTTTGTTGCTCCTGAACCTCGAAGTCAAAAACTGAATAAGGGGCTTTCTCACGGAACATCGGACGAGCAACAGAACGGCTTGCAGCAAATCGCAAATTGGTTGTTTGAAGGTCGTATTGACGAAGCAGGTAGGTGACGTTTAAAGATGGTAAGACGTCAACTAGGTTCAAACTGCCGCGGAACTCATCAGCCGAAGCAGCATCAAGATCGGAGTCTTTAAGTTTGTCAGATTCCAAAAGCATATCTGTGGTCTCAACTCGAACTCCTGTGTTAATGCGGAGCTTGCTTGTAGCGTTGATATCCAACATTCCATAGGCACCAAGTACATTTTGATATGCCGTATAGCTGTTCTGAATCTCTGTGTCATCACGCAAATAGATGAACCCTGTTCCAGAACCAGGAACGACATTCATGTTCTCAGCAGCGAAATATTCATCGGGAACGCCATTGTAATCAACGTTGTTTGCAATGAAGCTGTAACGTTGCTCTGTGTAATCACGCGTTTTTGCGACGTATGAACCACCGAACTTAAATTTGTTCTGCATCCCTGTTTTGTTCTCAAATGGGAACTCGATGTTCAATTTTACATCTAGGGTATTGTCAATCATTTTGCGGTAGTAACGGGTTGGTGACGGGTAAAGGTTGTCAAATACGTCGTACTCAACTCCTGGGTTTGTCTCAACCTGTGTGCTATATCCAGGGAAATAGTCATTCAAGTTCTCGCCCTCAGCGAGGATGTTTAAGGCCTCGTCTGTAACGTTGTTTCCATCGGCGTCGAAGTAAAACGTCTGTGGATCTTTATCGCGGTAGCTATTAATGAATACGCGCAAATCTGGAGTCTCCTGTCGACCACGGGTAAAAGATCCCAACCAATCAACTTTCGCCTTGAAGAATGAAGGTAAGAAATGCTCTCCACGCAACTGATAAACGTTCATGTTACGCTCAAGGTATCGCTGCATGCGCTGCTCTTGACCCAATCCAACTTCATCACTTGGGTTAATACCGTCTTGGTAACGACTGTTATTTACACCGCTAACATTCGGCATATAAGTAATACCGATTTTGTTGTTGTCGCTCAACTTATAGCTAAAGTTGATAAGTGCAGAGGTGTAAACAGATTCGGTTCCTTGAGTGTCCGATAACAATCGTTCGGTGTTCAATGATGTTACTTCGTCTTCGGTTCCAGTTAGTTTATAGCGTCCTGTAACACCGTCGTTATAAAAGCGGTTGGTGCGTTTGTATTGAAAACCAAAAAGGTAACCAAGTGGCTTACCAAATAGTTTGGTCTGATTTCCAAAGCTTATAGATTGTGAAATGTCAAATATCGGAGCACGCTTAACAGGTGTCCAGTTATTAGCGAAAGATTTCGCCATGTTCGAAAGATCCTGGTTCTTGATTTCACGGACAGCAGGAAGGAGTTCATTGTTCACTTGTGAAACAGATGTGATGCCATCAATCTGATTGACAATGCTGCCAATAGA
>JANRAA010000234.1:0-1808 GCA_030728235.1 Flavobacteriales bacterium | reverse complement strand
CGGATTGCGGTCGCCAAAAGACCAAGTGCGAACGCCAGAACCGGTGCCGATGTCTGATGCTGAGGTGATACCTAAATTTGAAAGGTCGTCTCCATAACCGGCATACACCAATGCGTCGTAGTAGTTAGAGAAATCTTGCTGAGGTACGCCGTTGGCGGATGATACTGCTGAAGGAATGTCTCTAGAGCCATTGTCAAAGCCCATCCAGTCGGTGCTGCTTTGTGTTGACGACAAAAAGTCGTTGTTGAAAGTAGCATTGGTGTTGTACCCAAAAGATCCACTGTAGTTAAACATGAATTCTTCTGGGAAATCTTTTGTGATGACGTTGATATAGGCTCCGCTGTAGTCGGCTGGTAAATCGGCATTCGCGGTTTTCATGACAACAAGGTTGTCAATGAGGTTGGTAGGGAAAAGGTCCATCTGCACTGAGTTGCGCTTAGGATCTAGACTTGGGATTTCAGCACCGTTCAAAGTGGTTTTGATGTAGCGGTCAGAAAGTCCGCGGACAAATACATAATTCCCAACAGTTGAAACACCAGTTACTCGTTTAAGAGCGCTTCCTGCATCTGAATCTCCAGTCTTTTTGATCTGTTGCGCAGAGATGTAATCCATAACGGCTGCATCTTTCTTCTTCACATTCTCCATGTAGTTGTCTTTCGCTCTATCGGCTTTAACAACTATCTCCGCTCCGTCTTCAATGACAAAAGTAACTGGCTTGAGGTCGACATTGATGATGGTTACTTTGCCGTTATTGACAACAACTCCAGATACAACTACTTTTTCGTAGCTAATGAAACTGCATACTACATTGTATGTGCCTGCGGCGATACCTTCTAAACTGAAGTTACCATCCAAATCGGCCATGGCACCTTTTGTTGTTCCTTCAATAAGCACGTTTGCGCCAATCATGGCTTCACCAGTAATACCGTCGGTAACCTTACCGCGAATTATTCCTTGTGAAAAAGCTGTAGCACTTATAAGCACGAATACAGCTAAAGCGAGAATCTGTCTCATAGTAAATTATAAACCTTGAATCGGGTGCAAAGGTCGAATGGTAATGTTAGGCGTATGTTAAGGGAAGGCTAACATAAAAAAACAGAGCGTCCTCCGATGAGAACGCTCTGCAGATTCAAAGAATTACTATGATTCTCAGCGGACAACAATGCGTGTTGTGCGGAGATTGTTCAGTTGGCGAACCTGAAGAAGGTAGATACCTGTTGGGGCATCTAGCTCAACTTGCATGCGGCTTCCAGCAGAAAGGAAGTTGATATTCTTAGAGAAAATAACTCGTCCTGTAAGGTCTACGATCTCAATGCTACCGTTGGTCAAATCAGAGTCCATTGAAATTTCAAATGTTCCGTTGCTTGGGTTAGGCATTACATTCAATTGTGTTTCGAATGCAATCTCCTCAATGCTATTTGCACATCCAAGGAAACCGCGTTGATCAAGGAATGACCATCCGGTTAACCAAGTACAGTTCTCACTTGGATCAAATGCTCCTTTGTATCCAGCTGCAGTAAACCAGCTGTCAGATGATGGCGATGCACTAACATCGTTGGTTGGAACTGGGATCAAACCGTTCGTGCCCTCAGCTAGGTTGATCTCGATTCCTGGGTTCGCAACTTCATTTCCGTTAGAAGCAAAAGAGGCTTGCAATGCTGCATTGCTAGATGTCAACGCAGAAGTCGAGTCTGCAGGTGATGCCCATCCTGAGCCCATCGCAATCTTGAAAAGATCAGAAGCAGTAGCTCCTGTTCCAGCAGAAACAACGTCGTAAAAACAGTTGTTGTTGAAGTTCAAATCACCAG
>JANRAA010000233.1:1270-3230 GCA_030728235.1 Flavobacteriales bacterium | reverse complement strand
ACTGAAAAAATCGTTCGAGCAACCTGCTCAATCTGCCCGTATCTTCGCGCGAGAAAACAACAACACGTGGTGGATGTCGCACCCTTACGTTGGTTCTTGGCGATTCTCAATCAACACGTCAAGCTGGGAGATGGAATCGATCAAATTCTATGGCGAAGACGAGGGTTTTCCATCCAACCTCCACATCCATGTTGCGAACATTGCAAATGAAATGGTCTTCACGGCCGAAAACGGACTGTTTGCGTACGACAAAAAATCTGATCGCATTGTCGAATTGCCCGACTTCAACAATCTCTTTTCAGGCAGCCAACGCTTTCTGCGTCTGTACGACAGTCCAAACAATGATGTATGGTTTATAACTGAAAAAGAAGCAGGAATTATCGCTGTTGAAGAATCAGCGCTGGTAAAGTCGGCAAACAAGCATACCATATCACCGCTGAAATCAAAACTGGTTGGTGGATTCGAACTGATATCCTTTATCGACAACGAATCAATCATTGTGGGGGCCGAAGACGGATTTATACACATCAACTACCCACAACTCGAAAGGGTTTACCTCGAAGGTCCGCAGCTCTCAATCCGCAAAGTTGAAGTGATTCATAAATCCGACTCTACGATCTACGATGCGCTGGCAACAACGGATTCTTCTTTTACGGTGTCCTATGATCAAAGGTCGCTGCGCTTTGGATTTACCAATACGAGTTTCCATATCGCTAAAGACATTGATTACCAGTTCAAATTGGAGAAATTCGATATCGATTGGGTAAATTGGGATAAAAGCTTCTCTAAAGAATACACCAACCTGCGCGCTGGCGATTACACGTTTAATGTCCGTGCCGTTTCGGCTGATGGCACCGAACTGTCGCGCTCAAGCATCCAATTCACCGTCTTGCCACCGTGGTACATGACCACAACAGCCATCGTTGGCGGTGTGCTGCTGTTTATCTTCCTTATCACTCTCTTCGTTTGGGCGCCAAAGCGGAAGTACGAGCGAGAGAAATTGGCGATTGTAACAATGAAGGAGAAGGAATTCGATGAGCACAAGGCGCAAAGCGATTATGTGATCGATAAGCTCAAAAATGAAAAGCTAGAAGTCGAAATCGGTCACAAAAACAAGGAATTAGCGTCGGCAACCATGCACCTTGTTCAAAAAGGTCAAATTCTCCAAAGCATACGCGATAGCCTGCAAGAATTTGATCCGTCTTCTGGAGATAAAGCGAAAAAGGAACTGCGCCGCTTGGTAAGAATGATCAACGACGACATCAAACTGGATAACAACTGGGAACAATTCGAATTGCATTTCGATCAGGTGCACGTCGACTTCCTCAAGCGTTTGCGAGCTGCATACCCCAAACTCACTCCCAATGATCACAAGCTTTGCGCGTACTTGCGTATGAACCTTTCTACAAAAGAAATAGCGACCATTCTCAACATCTCAGTGCGAGGTGTTGAAATTAGTCGCTATCGCTTGCGTAAAAAACTAGATCTCGATACGAACGAAAACCTAACGGAATTCATCACAAACCTCTAGTAATTCGAGTTTCAATACTCAAATCTGTCCACTATTAATTGCAGTTGGTGCCAAACGCAGCCAAGAAAGACAATAAATCTTGTGTATCAACTACGCCGTTTCCTGTAATATCTTCCGGACATCCATTTGGCTCCCAAATGCAAACGCCATTGTCGGTGGTGGCTAGTGGGTTGTAATTGCTGGCTGAAGCATAAGTACAACCAAAAACGATTGCTCCATTGCACAATGCAGAATCTCCATTGGCAAAGGGGTTAAAATTCGCTTGCAGCGGATCATCACACCCAACACACTGCACGCACGATTCGAAACATACGATGGGCAGTTCAACATCCACCGCAGGTGCTGTAAAGCTGCGTTCTCCTGCATTGAAACAGGCTCCAACGCCAACTTCAGACAATCCATCTTTCACAAAGTGATACGTGTACAAGG
>JANRAA010000233.1:0-1260 GCA_030728235.1 Flavobacteriales bacterium | reverse complement strand
CGATTGCAGGGTAACAGTCCCGTTCCACAATCCCCAACCGGCATGCGATAAGATGATGTCTTGCGACGTTCCACCAGCGGGTGTCAATGTGCAATAAACTTCCCCAACTGCTTGATCTTCAACATCCACCTGGAAGGTGACATCAACATCGATAACTGCGATAACGCATGACTCGCAAGAGTTAAAACACACCATATCAAGCGTCATCGGATTGGGCTGCTGGGTGAAAAAACGGTTGGTAAACACTTCTCCGTTCCCGCCAAAAGTGGTGAGGGTGCACGCGGCACCGATGTCAAACATCTCTATCTCTCCACTCCATCCGTTTACGGTGAACTTGTATTCGTGATTACCCGCGGGTAAATTGAGGGTAGTCTCCCACATATTCGGTTGCGTTTCAAACAACGGATTGCACGTCCCACACCAAACGTTGAATGTGGAATTGAGGTGAACGACATCCGTCGGAAGCAATCCCAATTCTGAAGTGTTCACTTGAAAAGTAGTTGCGTACAAACAACTTCCGTCGTCGGTATTCGCCCCCGGGTCGTAGTTCGATGCATCTGAATCGGTGCAGCCGGCGAAGGTATTGGTCGGACAGCTGGCGCAACTATTAAAGCACACCAAAGGCAGGGTAACGTCTGTAAAGGCAATGTTTGCATACCGATTGACGAAATTGCTTGGGCTACCGTACGTCGTTATTGTGCACAATTGACCTTCAGAAAACTGCTCTTCAAGGCCGTTCCATCCGTTGGTTGTGTACTTGTATTCATGCAAACCAGGAGGCAACGGGAGTGTTACTGTCCAAATGCCATTTCCTGTGTTGATCATCGGATTGCACGACCCGCACCAACTGTTGAAAGAACCATTGACGTAAACGATATCTCCTGGATTCAAGTTTTCTTCGCTCATGTCGACACGGAACGTCACAGGAACGGTCATTGGGGTGTATTGGTACGCGCGAACGTAATCTACGAGCATTTCTTGTGGAAAAACAGTCGTTCCATTCGGGGCTCCAGGCCAGTTTCCGCCAACGGCTACGTTGAGCAAAACGTAGTAATCTTCATCAAACAACCACTCAAAATTGGGAGTTACCTGCGACCTGTTTACTTCGTAGTACAATTGTCCGTCTAAGTACCAGCGTATGTTATCTGGGAACCATTCAATGCTATAGGTGTGGAAGCTATCGGCAAGAGACGTTGGTGAAACAATGGATCCTCCTAGAGAAAACACGTTACCTGCGGTTCCTTGGTGACAGGTCCCGTG
>JANRAA010000232.1 GCA_030728235.1 Flavobacteriales bacterium | reverse complement strand
ATCTCAAACACCCTGACTGATGACAACGGTCGCTTTAAACTCAAGTACAGCCCGTCTGATTTCGGTATCGGCTACCTCATGACACCCGAAAACTATCCGTTTATTGTCGTTCTAAGCGGAGAAAATGCAGTGATTGAGGGAAATCTATTGAGTCAGGTTGAAACTATACGCGTAGCACACGGACAAGAAAATCAATGGTTTGAGCAATATGCGCTTGAACACAGCCGCCGAGATCAAGCGCTAAGTGTATGGTTGTATCTAGAGAAAATCTATGTACTCGACACCTTGTTTTCCGTGCATTCGAAACCAATAGAGGCCATTCAAGATGAGAAACAACGATGATCAAGCGCTTGCGATGCGCCGCTTGTGTGAGGAAGAAATTATGTGGGAAAAGGCTCGCAATTCCAGTTATGTAGAAGATACCGAAAAGTATGCTGACACCTATAGCAGCGGAAAGTACATCTCTCAAGCCAAATCCAGCATCAATTCTTCATACATCTCGATTGCGAAAAATTACTACCAAACCGGCAATGAATCGGGAATGGTCGACATGCACAACCGATTCGTAAATCGTTTTCCGAATGACCAAGGCATCATGGAAATCAAGAATCTCCTGCTTGATTTCTACTTCACAAACGCTGAAGCTAGCTTCAAAGCAGATAATTACTCAAGCGCCAAAGCTCTCTATCAACAATACTTGGTTGTATACGCTGGTGGATTAAGAGCAGAAGAATGTCAAACAAAAATCAAACGCTGCGACCGCCGATTGAATCAGCGTAGCGCCGGATTCCTTTTGTACAGTTACGATGCTCAAAGTCCGATTGGTATGGATTTCGGACGTGTAAACACCGACATCCTAGGCGGTTACATGAACATCAAAATGAACAAGGAGATTTTTACAGGCATCAATGTCTTGTATGAAATCAACGATGCAAGGGAGAGCGACAGACCCGGAAACGTGCGTCTTTCAGGAGAAAAGCGCGAAGCGAATATCTGTGTATCCGGCGGATTGACCTTTAAACTCGCATACCCACTTTGGGGATATGTCGGTGGTGGTTTCGGTTATTTCACCCAATATGAGGAAGCCGATGTTTACTTCGATAATGGCGATTTTTGGGAAACCGATTGGCTAAAGAACAGCGATCATACTGAAACGCTCTTCTTCCCTGAAGCTGGCTTTCGCTTGAAACTAGGCAACGCGATTGTCATGAAATACGGCGTGATGTACCAAAGCGAAATCATTCACCAATTCGGATTCGGATTTGCGCTTTAGAAGTCGCCTCGATTGATAAAACACGCGAAAACTTACTTCATCAAATTTATCTCTGCTATGCTCTTGATCCTATTGCGCTCCAAGAAGGCGTCGATGGTCTCGAAGTGCTCAATAACCCGCTGATCTTTAAATTCAAAAACTTTCTGAGATAGTCCCTGAAGGAAGTCGCGGTCGTGAGAAACCAGCACCAGCGTACCGTCGAACGACAGCAATGCTTCTTTCAAGACATCTTTCGACTTCAGATCGAGGTGGTTCGTTGGCTCATCGAGAATCAGCAAGTTCACAGGTTCCAGAAGCAGTTTAACCATTGCCAAACGAGTCTTCTCACCCCCAGAAAGGAAGCCAACTTTCTTGTCGATGTCGTCGCCGCTAAACATAAATCGCCCAAGCATATTCTTAACTTGTGTGCGGATTTCACCCTCAGCAACCTCATCCACTGTTTGGAAAACGGTGAGGTCTTTATCCAACAAGGAGGCTTGGTTCTGAGCGAAATAACCGATCTTCACGTTGTGTCCGAGTTGGCACGTTCCCTCTACTTCCAATTCTCCCATTATCGCTTTGATCATGGTCGACTTTCCTTCTCCGTTACGTCCAACAAACGATACCTTCTCCCCTCGTGATATCGACATATTCGCGTTCTTGAACACAGTTTGATCGCCGTAAGATTTTGAGACATCCTTTACAGTAATTGGGTAATCTCCTGATCGCGGAGATGGAGGAAAACGCAGCTTCAATGCCGAGGTGTCGATTTCATCAATCTCAATAATTTCGAGTTTTTCCAACATCCGCTCGCGCGAAGAAACCTGATTTGTCTTTGAATATGTCCCTTTGAATCGTTCAATGAAAGCAACGTTATCTGCTATCATCTTTTGCTGTTCCTGGTAAGCTTTTATTTGATGCACCCTACGCTCTTCGCGCAACTGCAAATAATGGGTGTAGTTGGCTTTGTAATCGTAAATCCGCCCCATGGTAACCTCGATGGTGCGGTTAGTGATGTTGTCTATAAACGCCCTGTCGTGCGATATAACCATCACAGCATTCGCTTTATTCACGAGAAAATCTTCCAACCAAATCACCGATTCGATATCGATGTGGTTGGTAGGCTCATCGAGCAGAATTAAATCGGGTTTCTGCAAGAGTATCTTCGCCAGTTCAATGCGCATTCTCCACCCACCAGAAAACTCTTTTGTTTGTCGCGTGAAATCGCTCTGCTTGAAACCGAGTCCTTTCAGCGCTTTTTCCACTTCAGCGTCGTAATTCACATCTTCAAGCTGGTAATACTTTTCGCCGAGATCAGAAACTTTCTCGATGATGGCCATGTACTCTTCACTTTCATAATCGGTGCGGGTTTCGAGCTCTTTGTTCAGTCGCTCCATTTCATTTCGCATGGCAAATACTTGGTGAAACGCTTTCGCTGCTTCTTCAAAAACGGTGCAATCGTCTTCGGTGAGCAGGTGTTGCGGCAGGTAAGCAATGACAGCATCTTTTGGTGCACGGACAGCCCCTTTTGTCGCTTTCATCACCCCAGCAACAATTTTCATGATGGTTGATTTACCAGCACCATTTTTGCCCATCAATGCAATTTTATCGGTGGGATTGATGGCAAAGGAAACACCGCTGAACAAAGTTTTTCCGCTAAACTCTACCTCTAAGTTGTCGACCTGAATCATGAATGTGATTTTGAGGGCGCAAAGGTACTGATTCAGCGGGGAGGGAGAATATTTTGTGCAACTATTTCGAAATATGGGGCGGGTGGATTTTGGGAAAGTGGTCTTGCGAGTTGTTCGAGACCTTCTAATTCACTTCTGTATTTGTTTCTTTGTAAAATATACTTCGTGAATAAACATCCTCTTGCATTGCTCTTCTATATGATTATCCGCAATGCTGCCCAACACGCTTAATCAAAGTTTCAATCGTTACTTTGAAAATTTCAGACTCATCTCTGAGGTTATAGCGGAAGACAAACTCATCC
>JANRAA010000231.1 GCA_030728235.1 Flavobacteriales bacterium | reverse complement strand
TGTCTAAGTTCCATTCTTTCAAACTCATGATATAAATCGAGTGTTTGATTTTTTTTGGCCAGCTATCTTCGGCGACAGCCTTTGGAGGGACATAGTTGTAGAACTGTTCGCGGATCAGGTAAGTTACAACAGAAGGTGATACCAGAAGTTGGTATGATCTCAAGAATGCATTACCAGCGAAGTGAATTAAAGCCAGCACTTCCAGGCCAAGGGCTACTTCGATGAAGATGATTCCGATTTGAGAAATCGAAGAGTATGCAATTTGCGCTTTGATTGAAGATTGCACCCGAGCCGTGTGGAAACCAATGAAAGAAGTGATTAGTCCCATGAGAACGATAAGCACGCGAACAACGTACTGATTTTCCCAGAATGGAAACGTTCGAATCATAAGGAACACACCAATATGCACAGATACGGCACCGTAGAAGATTGCGCTTGAAGGTGTTGGTCCTTCCATTGCCCGTGGCAGCCAAGAACTAAAAGGAAACTGAGCAGATTTTACAGCAGCCGAAAGGAAAAACATCATTGCAATAAACACCCCGAATGCAGAATGTTCTAGTAAATGGTGAGATACCAATTCAGCATTGTTGAGTTTTAAGAACGTAATATTCTCGTGCCACAAGTGATGGCTCAACCACATGGCAAGTAGCATACCTACATCACCAATTCGATAGATAGAAAAGACCTTTACCGCATTTTTAACAGGAAGGAAACGATCTCTATAAAAAGCAATCAGCAAGAAAGAAGAAAGACCTAGCACCTCCCAACCGATGAACATCGTTTCTAAGTTTCCAGAGAAGATGATGATATTGTAGCCCAAGTAGAAAAACATGATCGTATTGAAGAACCGCTTGTATCCCGTTTCGCGATGCAAATAGTACCTTGAATAAATCGTGATCATAAGCGTTAGGATTGCGCCTACCAGCAGATATACCGCAGTTACCCGATCGAAGAACAAGTCGATAAAGAATTCATACCCCTCCGTTTTGTAGAGTACAATTTCCTTGACATTGATCATTGAAGCATCGCCGATTAACCAGAAGAACACATAGATCAGAGCAGATAATAGCTGCATACTTATTACAGCAACAGCCACCCTAGACATTGCCACCTCCCTTTCTTTTGGGATGATGAGACTGACCAAGAACCCTAAGAAAGGCAGGAGGACAAAAACTGGAAGAAATTGTATCATGGCTTAGTTGTTCAGGGTTAATACAGGAAGATTTTCATGAGATGACTCGAGAAGACTCATTAAGTCCGTTTCATTTCTCAACACATTTGTGACAGGACTGTAGGGAGAGAAAGCCCCATCAGCGAAGACATAGATACCCTTATCAACAGGATCGATAACTGCAAGCCTTACCCACTCATTTATAAACCAGTTATAGGTTGCGGGATTTCTTTGGATAGTATCTAGAACCACATCAGGTTTATGTTCAACAATGATCATAAGGCGCAAAGGATCGTGCACTTCAATCATCTGATAAGGCAGACCAGGACGCAGATCACCCTCGATACCATTTGCCACGCCAATCAACCCCATGACATTGTGTGGCAATTTAGAACCCGCCCCAAGTTTTTGGTTATCCACCCGAGAGAAGTAGTATTCCAAATTGATTCCGCCACAAACAGGAGCCGCCGCATTTAGGATATTGAGCAAATATTTCCCATCCGGGTCGATTTCATAATTGTAAGAGTTCATGAACGACCGTCGATCAAGGAAAAGATCCTTAGTTAATCCGCGTCGTCCCACAATACAAAGCGAATTGGTAGCATGATTGAGTTCAGGGCGCGGTTCGAAAAGCGATACAGAACGCAGTTTCACCTTTTCGTGAATTTTGGCTGCATTTCCCTTAGAATCGATAGACATGAATCGTCTTGACCGTTCCTTCGCGTTCAGATCGAGCGCATTGGAGAACATAGCCTTATTGAAAGAATGCGATGCATTATTTTTTTCATTCAGAGAGTTTTCATCGTAGAAAGAGAACTCATCGCGCGTAGTATCGTGCAGTCCGCCTAAAAATTGTGTTGCTTCAGGGATTACGATTCCCCGTTCTCTAAGTTTCGTTCTTACCTCCTTGTGATTTGCCATGTAGCAGAAAGCACGCGCGTTCACAGATCCAGGTCGACCGCTACAAGCTCCGCAGTCGTATCCAGCATAATGCGTATTATTCACGCTGCTTGCTCCATGTCCGATAGCGTACACGATTGGAGCAAAGTTATCGACCAGGCCAATACTTCTCAGCACCGCTTCTATGCGATCCGTCATTTCAGTTACTGTGAAACCAACTGTGAGGCCATCGACAAGAGCCGATCCCTGTTTATGTTCTATGGTTAGTTCAGAGAACTTATCCATATGATTAAACGAGTAGGCCGTTGCGGGGCTGAGAGAAGGACGGAAAATTTGAAGGAACAGACGCAATGCCGACCAGAAACCAACCGTTTGAGAGATCAGCCAACCGAAAGCATAGTGGTGTGTAGATTTACTGAAGTGGACATCCTTTTTATTTTTTGTCTTCTTTCCGACCTCCTTGATTAGGAATTTAGGCGTGATAGGCGCTGGGCAGACCTTCGTATGAAATTTCCCACCATCGGGTTGATAATAGAATTCTATCCCGAAATGACCTGGCGTACCGTAGGTCAAACACTTCGGGTCTAAATTTTCGATATATCGACGCAACGAGCAGATTCTATCATCGATACAGAAAAGCGCTTGAAAAGATTTCGACCCAGGGTTCGTATCATCTACAGACGATTTCATGCCAAGGAGCACCTGATCGAAGAACGACCATTCCATTGCTTCCTGCCACAATCGCAGCACCTCAGACTGGGTTGATTTCTCGGAAGATTTGAAGAGATCAACAGGATGTGAGAGGTGACTTGAGAGCGGTGCCCAGATGTCGGAGAATTGGTGATCGAGGGCGTCGATTTCGAACAAAAGTTCAAGAACGACGAGCTCTTTCAGAGTTATCCGTTTATTTACAAGAAGCGATTTCGGGTTATCTTCAATAACAGCTACCAAACCAGACCATCCAGGATGAGCGAACTGTTGGTCGAATATATAAGCTTCGAAATATCGTTCATCACCGACCACAATTTTCAACAATTCCTCCATTGAAACGTGTCCGCTAAGGAACATCTTTCTTGCTCTTTCCGTTTTGAACAGTGAAATATAAGATTGACGTTCAAGCTCTCTAACAGCAGTTAAGAATCCACGACTATGAACAGGGAAGTGCCACATAGCAACACCTTGATCAAGGT
>JANRAA010000230.1:5973-17707 GCA_030728235.1 Flavobacteriales bacterium | reverse complement strand
TTCGCACAGAGGCAGACTTGATAGCTCCCGCCCTTTCAAACTTCGATAATGCCGCTGTACAGCTTGCCGACGCAGTGTCGATTTTCGATGTATCGACCACCGCTCAAAACCTCACGCAAGTGCAAGAAACGTTTATCGACGCGTATGTTGCTTGGCAAAAAGTGAGTCAGTTCAGGTATGGGCCAGCCACCGAGTTTGATATACTGGGAAAGATGAACACCTTTCCTACCGACTACATCCAGATTGAGAACGCCATACAGAGCGGATTGACGAGCGGGTTACCAAATGCCACCAAAGGATTGCCAGCGTTGGATTATTTGCTTTTTCATCAAACCAACGATGAAGTATTAGCTCAGTTTAGTGATCAGAACCGCAAGAACTATTTGTTGGCGCGCACAGCCGAGGTAAGTACCTTGGCGACACAATACAAAACCGCATGGGCGAACGGTTACAAAACAACCTTCATAAATGCAGATGGACCATCGGTAACAGGCGGACTTAGTCTGTTAGCCAACGGATTGATAGAAGATTACGAACAGCTGAAACGCGACAAAGTAGCCTTGCCACTTGGATTGCTGACCCTCGGCATCGCACTGCCTGATAAAGTGGAAGGCTATTACAGTCAACAATCGATGACATTGATTTTGTCGCAGTTGGATGGAGTTCAGAATTTATTCAACAACGGCGATTCATATGGCCTCGACGATCTTTTAGATGCTCGTGACGCATGGCATTCGCCATCGAACATGTTATTGTCAGAACGCATCAACCAGCAGATTGACGAAGCGCGTGTGGCATTGACACTCATCACCTCACCACTTTCTGAAGCCATAGTTAACGACCCAGAAATTGTAGAAAACGCTTACAACGAATTGCAACAAGTTGTTGTATTGCTCAAGACCGATATGATTTCAGCTTTGGGAGTTAGCGTGACTTCAACCGACAACGACGGTGACTGATTTTTTTGAGAAATATCTTTTTAAAAGCGTCAGCGCCTGGCCACTTATCACACTGAGGGTGGCTTTTGGTGTGTTGATGACCTTTGGTGCTTTGCGATTTTGGTATTACGGGTGGATCGAAGAGCTGTACATCAAACCCAACTTTCATTTCCAGTATTTCGGACTGGAGTTACCAACCCTTTCAGAGGCTGGGATGTACTTCGTTTTTATGCTCTTCGTTTTATTGAGCATACTTTTCACTTTGGGATTCTACTTTCGCATTGTCGCCCCATTGTTGTTTATCACCTTTTGTTATATCGAACTGATAGACGTTTCCACTTATCTCAACCACTATTATTTCGTCTCCATCGTACTATTCTTTTTTTGCTTCGTGCCAGCGGCACGGATGTTTTCAATGGATGCGTTGCGAGCACGTAACAGCGCATCTCGTGAGGTGCCAGCATGGACAATCAATATCTTTTTATTGCAGATTGGAATAGTGTATTTCTTCGCAGGCCTCGCCAAATTGCACAGCGACTGGCTGTTAGAAGCATTGCCCTTAAAATTGTGGTTGCCCGCGCGCGCGCACCTGCCCCTTATCGGATCACTTTTGGAAAAACCAATTGCTGCGTACATTTTCAGCTGGGCTGGTTGCATTTATGATTTGTCTATACCTTTCATATTGCTCTACAAGCCGACGCGTTTTATCGGTTACCTCACCGTCATTGCTTTTCACATCCTCACATGGATACTCTTCCCGATCGGAATTTTTCCATGGGTGATGATCGTCATGACACTCGCTTTTTTTCCGCCAGCAGCGCACGCGCAGTTTTGGAGACGATACATTCCAGCAGAAGGAACAACACAATCAGAGCCCCCAAGAAATAAGAAATTGGTATCTGCAATGGTCGTTTTATTTTTCACCATTCAAATATTGCTCCCCCTGCGCTTCATTGTCCAAAGCGAGAACCTCTTTTGGGATGAGCTGGGCTTCAGATTTTCATGGCGGGTAATGCTCATGGAGAAAAGTGGGGATGTTCAGTTTCGCGTGTCTGACACCTGCGGACACAGCTACATTGTTGAGCCCTCGCAGCAACTCACCAAGCTGCAATACACACAAATGTCGACCCAGCCAGACCTTATATTGCAGTATGCGCATCACATCGCAAAACTGAATTCTAGAGATTGCGCAGTGACATCCATTCACGCCGAATCATACGTCAGCCTTAACGGACGTGGCAGCAGGCCATTCATAGACCCCGCAGTTAATTTGCTTGAAGTTACCGACAACGGCGACCGCCTAACATGGCTGATGCCTTATTGAAATGAAAAATCTGCGGAACATAGTTTTCTTCATCAGCACATTGGTCGGCCTTACGCAAGGCATGGCACAAGTAACTTTCGAAGTAGTTGATAGTGAAAACACCGCCATCCCCAATGCTTATATCATCGTTGAAAGCATTGCTTACGCCACCGACATCCACGGTAAGGCGGTTGTGGATTATACAGCAGGCGACCTGCACATTCGGATCAGCCATGCAGGATTCACCAATATAGACACCACCATCACAGAACCTGTCATCCGCGCAGTTCGCGCGATAAGAATACAAATGAGCCCCCTACTTTTGGATGCCGCAGAGATACGTGAGACGCAAGAAACCTTCAGGAGCATAGACGATTACACCATTTTGGCCGCGCGAAAAATCGACATCATCACCCCTACCTCCATTGTTGGGAATACCACAACCAGCAGTGCCCGGCAGATTTTCAGATCCGTTCCAGGGTTGAATATTTGGGAAAATGGCGACGGAGGATTGCAGCTATCGATTGGCGGACGTGGCATGAACCCCAATCGCTCATCGAATTTTAACACACGGCAAAACGGGTACGACATCAGTGCTGACCCGCTCGGCTACCCGGAGTCGTACTACACCCCATCGCTGCAAGCATTGGAAGAGATACAGATTATTCGAGGTGCAGCCAGCTTGCAGTTTGGCCCGCAGTTCGGAGGCATGATTAACTTCCGCTTGATGAGCGCATCAAAACAGCTGAAATGGAGCATCAAATCAGAACAAGGAATCTCATCATTCGGCATGCAGTCGTATTTCAACGCCATCGGATACCGCAAAAAAGGCTTTGAAGCCATGGCGTATTACCATCACCGCCGCGGAACCGGTTGGCGAGAAAACAGCCAGTTTAGGTCGGACCAGTTGCATGTAAACCTCGGCAAGCAATTCAAGAACGACAGGTTAAAATTCGAGTACACATTTGCTCATTCATTGGCTCAGCAGCCAGGAGGATTGACAGATGTGCAATTTACCCGAACTCCATTCTTGGCATTACGCCAGCGGAATTGGTTTCAAGTCGATTGGCATTTGTTCTCCATCACCTACGAGCACACCTTCAACAGTCGCGTAAAATGGCAAGTGCAGCCCTATTTACTGTCGGCATCCAGATCTGCCTTGGGCATATTGGATAAGATCACCAGAGCCGACAACGGCGGAGAAAGAGATTTGATACAAGGAACATTTAACAACATCGGATTGGAATCGCGACTTTCCGTAGCATACGACCTCTTTTCATCGATTTCCAATTTCATTGGAGGTGTTCGCATGTACCACGGAAGCACAACCGCATTTCAAGGACTTGGCAGTGATGGTTCAGATGCCGATTTCAGCAGAGGAAATGGATTATCGAACAGTTCAGATTTCGGCTTTAAAAACCGGAACATCAGTTTATTCGCAGAGAACGTCGTTCGACTGGGCGGTTGGACTCTCACACCTGGCGTGCGTTACGAATTCATAAGCACCCAATCAGCAGGACAATACACACGCGTTGTTTACGACGGCGCTGGAAATCTACTTCCAACCTATCCGCGAGTGTACGACGAATCAGACCAGCGCGATCGCAGCGTTTTCTTGTATGGCTTTGGAGTTCAGAGAGAACTAAAAGGGGCCGAATTGTATGCTTCTGGGACACGAAATTATCGGGCAATCAACTTCAGCGATATTCGCATCAGCAATCCCAATCAGCTCGTAGACAGCGGTATTACAGATGAGCACGGCTACACACTTGAAGTTGGGGTACGCAAAAAATTAAACAAACACATCGGCTTCGACATCAACGCCTTTCAAGTTACCTATAACGATAAAATCGGCAACATCAGCGACACAGCAACGCTAAACCCCATACTTGGTCCGCAGAGCGTTCAAGTGCGAAAAAACATCTCAAAAGCCATCATACGAGGAGTAGAATTTACCGCCAATGCGAACACCTATATGCGGAGATCCACCTTGCAGTTTTTCGCCAATGCCGCGCTGCTTGACGGACGCTACGTTGGCGACGAGAATCTGCAAACCGATGGAAATAGGGTTGAGTACGCACCATCAATAACATTGCGCGGAGGTATTACTTATGAGCGTGAGCGTTGGACATTTACGTGGATGTCGAATTACGTTGCGACACAATTCAGCGACGCTAGCAACTCACCCTTTGGCAGCGACCCCAACGCCGTAGTAGGCGCTATACCCGCATTTTCTGTCCACGACATCGCCATTCAAATCCACCTCAAATCATTCAAACTAACTGCTGGCATTGATAACTTGACCGATGCAAGTTATTTCACCCGACGAGCCAGCGGTTATCCAGGTCCCGGCATTATTCCAGCTGATCCACGAAGTTTTCATGTCTCCATCGCCTTTGTTAAATGGTGATTCGACAGAATGAGATTTTTTTGTGACCAATAGTCGAATTAACGGAACTAAATTTGCGTTAACAACGACAAAACATCTGAAATGAGAAACCTATTTATCTTATTGTTTGTTGGAGCGGGCCTGATAGCCAACGCCCAGATAACAGTACAACCGTATACCATAGAGATGCGCGCCGACATCGACAAGCTCGCAGAAATTTCACCCGTAGTTGCTACCAGCACATGTGGTATGGTAACCTCCTCGCATGAAGACCTCCTGTTTTCTGGCGGTTGCTTGGGAAATTTAGTCCGCACCTACGTATTCACCGACGATTGCGGAAACACTGCCCGCGCGCAGCAATTCCTTGTCCTCGACGACAAAGTGCCTCCAGTAATGAGTGAGGTACCCGCAACCCTTACCGCCTCATTGAGTTCAATTCCCGAAGTTGGAGAAGTAACAGCTACCGATAACAGCAAAGGAGAGATAGAGATCGTGTTTAACGAGATCAAAGAGAAAGACAGAATCATTCGCACGTGGACAGCTCAGGATCAGTGTGGCAACACCAGCATCATGAAGCAAGTCATAGAGTTGGGAGGAATGTAAGAAAAGAGATAATGAGATTGTAACCTTTTATTGATAGGCATGGTATAACAACCTGTTTTTGGTTGAAATATCCACCCGGATCATTTCTTTCCCCACCCGGAGAGATGTAGAAAAAAGGTTGATCACTATTCTCAATCAATGTGATCGATACCTGGCAACAGGTACATGATTTCCTCCAAAAGCAGTGAAGCCATTCAATTATGAGTGGCTTTTTTTTTGTGGGTTATCTTCAGCGCTCTGCTGCCTTTCGGTGGTAAATAGTTGTTGTTTTTGGGCTGGGATGGATAGAGATGTGGCTTCGCTTTATTGGGTGTAAGATGCACGAATACATCTGAATAACAGGCAGTTACAAACAATTAAGTTTAAACGTTTATAAACGTTTATTGTAGTTCAAAATCCGACACTCCTCCTCTACTTCCCAAAAACTCAGAATAAATCAAAAAAAAAAGGCCACATATAAATGTGACCTTCTGTAGTAGCGAGAGAGAGACTTGAACTCTCGGCCTCATGATTATGAATCATGCGCTCTAACCAGCTGAGCTACCTCGCCGTTTGCGGGCGCAAATATAAAACATTCTTTAAGGAACCGATAAGGTTTTCGAAAAAAAAGAATCACCTTTTCAAAATGACGTAAAATATAGGTGTTCACTGAAAAAACTGTATCTTCATGGGCGACTAAGCACCTGACGCGAAAACATGGAAAAAGTATTATTGGAAAAAGAGTATATGCTGAATGCATCTAAAAGCATTCTTTTCAATTGCCTTAGCACACCTAGCGGATTATCAGAATGGTTTGCCGACGATGTAAACATTCGAAACGAAGTATATACCTTCAAATGGGACGATTCTGAGGAAGAAGCGAAACTAATTAGCAAGAAACGCGACGAATACATCAAGTTTAAATGGTTGGATGATGAAGACGACGATAGCTTTTTCGATATGCGCATCCGAATCGACGCCATGACGGGAGAAACGGCCTTGATCATCAACGACTATGTGGATGAAGATGAAATCGAAGAATCATCGCTTTTGTGGGATAGCCTTGTCGATAACCTGCGTCGCATTCTCGGCTGCTAACTAAAAATCCAAATAGAAGTCTTTTAATAGCTGCCGATACATTTCGGTATATTTCCCATTCTCCTGAATAACGATTTGATCTACATCTGGCGTTTGAGCCGCTAAAGAAAATTCTGCAAGCACACGGCTTGGATGTTTATGCTGGGCAGTGAAAACGACGGTCTCTCTCTTTAGAAACAATCCTACTCTTTCTGCTTCTTTGAGAAGTTCGTCTCTCCTATCAAAAGGCCAAATCAACGCGAACACCCCTTCGTAATCGATCAATGAAGTAGCCTTGAAAAGCAAACTGTTGAGCGGCAGTAGATCTTCATGACGGGCTGTCTTTCGTTTAACGTCGTCGGATTTGACACCTCCGATAAAAAAAGGCGGATTAGTGACAACCAAATGCGGCCCTTTCGGAATATCTGCGTTTAATATTGAGTTGTGAATGAGTTGAATCTGTCTGTTGAAGATTGACTTCTCGACGTTTTCTTGAGCCTGACTATGCGCCTGTTCATCGATTTCAATCCCCAGAACATTGGCATTTGGAGAACGCTGCGCGAGCATCATAGAGATCAATCCTGAACCAGCGCCAATATCGATGATTGATTTGTGGTTACCAACATTTACCCATGCACCCAATAACAGTCCGTCGGTACCAACTTTCATCGCACAGCGATCATGGTGTATTTCGAAATGTTTGAATCGAAAAGGAAGCAGTTTATCCTTTGCCATCCTTTATTTCATTCCATGTTTTATAGAGGACATCTTGAGAAGGTTGATTGGCTGGCACCTCACGAAGAGGCTCACACGGTTCCCACTCTGCCTGCATTTCTCCAGGCAAGGCCTGATACAAAGCTGTCCCCATGGATTTCCATTCGAGCAACTGATCAGAAACAACCTTTACAACTTTTGCCGGATTGCCGACCATCAAACTACGTGGCGGAATGTCTGTTCCAGCGGGGACAAATGCGAGTGCACCAATGATTGAACCGGCACCTATCTTAACATCATCCATCACAACGGCGTTCATACCAACCATGACATTCTCACCCACTTGCGCACCATGAATGATGGCTCCATGTCCGATATGCGCCCCCTTTTCCAACCGCACCGTAACCCCTGGAAACATATGAATCGTGCAATTTTCTTGTACGTTGCAACCTTCTTCCAAGACAATACCGCCCCAATCACCACGCAACGCTGCACCTGGGCCGATGTAGCATTTCGGACCGATGATAACGTTACCTGTAACTGCAGCTTGTGGGTGGACAAATGCCGATTCGTGAACGACAGGAATGAAACCTTTGAATTTGTAAATCATAATGTCTTGTATTCGTCGTTCAATGCTTCCGGATTGGCTTTGAGTAAGAATGCCTCTACTTTTTCAGACATCTTCAACTCCTTCATACACGTTCAATTACCGCTGCATATCCTTGTCCCACACCGATGCACATGGTTACTAGCCCATATCTCTTTTGGGTCAATGATAATTCAAGCGCTGCTGAATAAAGAATCCTTGCCCCCGTCATTCCCAGTGGATGTCCGATTGCGATAGCACCACCATTCGGATTCACCCGAGGATCATTGTCGGCAAGGTGCAGTTCACGCAGACAAGCAAGACTTTGGGCAGCAAACGCCTCATTGAGTTCAATGACATCTATATCATCCATTGAAATACCAGCCCGTATAGTGCTTTTCTCGACGCTTCAACAGGTCCTATGCCCATAATACGGGGCTCCACACCTGCCACGGCAGAGCTAACAATTCGCGCCATTGGTTTGAGGTTGAAGTTCTTCGCGGCCTGTTCACTTCCCATCAGCAAAGCAGCGGCTCCATCATTCAATCCGCTTGAGTTTCCTGCGGTTACAGACCCATCTTTTTTAAATGCTGCCCGCAGCGACCCTAGTTTCTCCAATGAAGAATTTGGTTTGATAAACTCATCGGTATCGAAAACAATGGCATCCCCTTTCTTTTGAGGGATGTGAACGGCTGCAATTTCCTTCGCCCATCGTCCACTGCTCTGCGCGGCGGCAGCTTTCATCTGCGAGTTGTACGCAAACAGATCTTGATCTTCACGTGAGATATTGAAGAGTGAAACCAAGTTTTCGGCCGTCTCACCCATTCCATCAACACCATAAAGTTCTTTCATTTTCGGATTGACAAACCTCCAACCGAAACTTGAGTCGAACATCTGAGCATCGCGACCAAAAGGCTGACTAGTTTTCGATATCACCCACGGACCGCGCGTCATGTGTTCAACGCCACCTGCGATATACAAATCACCATCACCAAGTTTCAGTGCCCGCGAAGCATTGATCGCTGCACCCAATCCAGAAGCACAGAGTCTATTTACAGTTTCGCCGGGTACTGAAAAGGGCAAACCTGCTAGTAACAGCGACATCCGAGCAACATTTCGATTATCTTCTCCAGCTTGGTTCGCACAACCCAAAATTACATCTTCAATATGTTCGAGTGGCAGATTGGGGAATTTTGCAACCAACGCAGAAATGGCATGAGCGGCTAAATCATCGGCTCGCACAGGAGACAAACTGCCTCCAAAATTGCCGACAGGGGTACGTACCCCATCAAAAATAAAAGCATCCATATTCAAAAGTAGATAAACGAAGTGAGATTACTTCATCTGGTCGAGGCTATACTTGCCCGAACCAAGAGCGAAAACAGCGAGATATCCTACCAAGTAAACGACAGCCAGTTCTTTCTTAGCCCAAGCGTCGCTGCCATGGACAACAAAAGCTGCGATTGCCATTGTGGCGATGAGCGGCACACTAGCCAAGCGGGTTTTAAAACCAACAATTAGAAGTGTTGCGCAGAGCAGCTCTGCAAATAATGCTAGAACGAGAGTCACAAGCGGACCAACACCAACAGGATCGGCGAATTCGACATCCGTCAAACCATTAAAACGATCAATTTTCGCGATACCATGCGGAATCATCAACGCTCCCATTCCTACCCTGAGGATGAAAGCAGCAACGTCGGTATAAGGTGTTTTTTTCATGTCACTACTGTTTCAAAAAACGTTCAATACTTTGTAAGATCGGATCGAAAACAAATCGTTGTACAAGAACTACATCATCGCCATTCACCACACCGTACATACGCGCACCGTCCCAAGGAAGGGTATTTCCCAATTCATCGTAAAGTGGCGCTCCACCTGTTTTCCAGTAAAGATCAATTTTCTTCTTGCCACCAACGTTATCGGTAACCGAAACTGTGTAAGCAGCTGAGGTATTCAATAAACTATCTTCCGCCGCAGGCGTCATGTGGCTCACATACGTTTCTATGTGTACTTTTTTGTACAATAAAAGGTAATCTTTGACCGCCAAAGTATCGAAATCAGGCACGAAAGTTTTGAAATAACGGCTTTCAAGCTTTAGATCATTATCGCCACCGTAGTTTATTGTAAATGAGTGTTCTAAGTTCTCGTGATTGATTACATCAACCTGTTTAATATTGAGACCAGGATAATCGAACAGACCGGTGTATCTCCACTCCTCAACATCTGTAAAGAATCGCGTATTGAGGAATCCAACGAAACCTTCCATGTAGACAATAAACGGTTCTGTAGACTTGCCATCTTCGGGAGTTTCGAGCAACATATACGTGCCTGTATGATCTTGCGTAGCTGTTCCTATGTAATATGTTTTCACAGGTTTGTCGCCACCTTGATAGAACTCCACCTTCTTTCCAGTTCCAGCGATTTGGCGCAAGACATTTTGACGCGCTGTGGTTGGCACGGGTCCTTTGACACGTATGCGATTCACCGTCTTTAGAATCAAGTTCACAGCATCTTCGCGGGCTTTGTATGTTTGATTGAGATCCCAGTATTTATTGTTTGGATCTCTTTCGAGCACCGCGCGGTTGTTATCTGAATCCTGTATCACGAATTTGGTAATTGCCAAAGTGTCGGTAATTTCAAAATTCGCGAGCGGACGAGCATCACTACCGCCGTTCAACGACCACATAACTCCAGCGCCGGCAGCAAGGGCTATCAAGATAACCAGCAATCTTAAATTCTTATTCATCGTGCGTATTTCCTTTTTCTGATCCACAGTAAAATCAAGCCTAAGGCGGCAATGATTAAAATTGGAACCAGTGTATTTGCTAATTGCAACATTTTCCGATTTTCAGTGACATCTGCGTCATTGAGTTTTCTCAATTTGATGTATCTAGACCTCACGGCGATAAGCTCAGTATCGTTCAATAAGTAATTGACGGCATTGAGCAAAAACTCTTTGTTGTCATATATCACCCTTCCTGCCATGCGGTCATATCCCAGTGGAATTGGCGTAAGTCCGTCAGCACCTTGCATTACTTTGTTCCGAGCGATATCTCCATCGCCAATAACGATCATACGGGTAAATGGACTTGACTCTCGGAAGGCAATTGTTGGATCTTGAGCGATCACATCTGGAATTCGTCCGGTGAAGTTTGAATTGAACTCACCTTCAAGCAACATCGCTACAGTGAATGATTGGTGGGGTGAGTTTTGGAAGAAATCCAATTGATACTCGCTGATTCCACTGTGCACGCGGACCGGCGTTTTGCGTTCTACAGACAGCTCTGAAGTCTGCAACAAAGGCGTATGTTTAACCTTTTTGTTTTCGCCCACTGCGTCTAAAGAAGACACAAAGTCGAAATGAATTGGGTCGAGGTTCGCAGCTATGGGATGCGCGCTATCTGACGTTAATACGATTGGCGCGAAATACCAGCGAAAAACCTCCATGCCGCGTTGGTTGCCTCGTGGTCCAGTATCATAAACTATTGGTGCCGCGTTGTAATCGAGAATCAGGTTTCGATTCATCCGGACACCGTAATCAAAAAGCATATCATACAAACCCATTTCGTTCGTGACAGCCATGGTTTGTTGAGCAACGCGCAAGCTATCTAAATCGGTTAGCATAGGATCCACCATCCACAATACGGCACCGCCATTCATGATGAATTGATCAATGATTAGCTTGTCTTTATTATCGAAAACGCTATCCGGTTTAGCAACGATTAAAAGATCATACTTCAACTGACGATCTTTAACATTGTCTAACTTTTCGGTCAGAGCATTGATTGAACCGTTGATAGTTACATGTTCGACATCGTAATTATCTTTCAACGACAATTCCAAATCAGCCATTTCCACTGGCAACAGCTCACGATGTCCGTCGAGTATCGCTATCGCTGGTCTGAACTCCCTCAACAGCAGCTGCATGCTGGCTGCCATTTCATATTCCAGGTTGTTTATCGATCCATTGATCATTTCATCCGTTGGGTCTGGGCTATCGCTTTTAAGCAATTGAATAGGCAGGGATCTACCTTTATACGTCAGCATCGCCGCAGGCCAGATGTTTTGGAATTTCTTTGCACCGTTATCATCATATCCTATCCGCGAAAAGCGCAAACCTTCTTTGTAAACGGCCTGTTCAATTT
>JANRAA010000230.1:0-5963 GCA_030728235.1 Flavobacteriales bacterium | reverse complement strand
TCCCGACTCATAAATATCGATGAACTCATACTTGATGTTGTTATTGCCTGCATCGTTGAACTCGTCGAGCAGCTCACGGAAAGCTTGTTCTAGCCGTTTATATTTCGCGGGGAAATTCCCGTGAAGGTAGCATCTGATGTAGATATCATCTTCTAGCTGTCCGAGCAGACTCTCTGTTGCATTCGTTATCGTATGGCGCTTTTCCTCGGTAAGATCGACCTTAAAAAACGCATATTGACCCGCGATTAAGACGACAACCAGAATGGCACTACTAAGAACGAACTGAAGTAGGTCGTCTCTTTTATAAGTATGTTTCTTCTTCACCATCTTCTGCTCTGCAATATCAAACGTGTAGAGAATAAAAAGAACAACGAAACAACAACGATGTATATGACATCTCGTGAATCGACAACTCCTCTTCGTAGGCTTTTATAATGTTCGTTCAAACCGAGGTTTATGATAAACGTATCCAAATCGCCGAACCAATTGAACGAACCGATGGAATCGAAACCGATGAACATAAAGAACGAAAGAATTATGGCTACCAAGAAGCTAACAACTTGATTGGGTGTAATTGAAGAGGCAAAAATCCCGATGCTAACGTATGCAGAACCCAAGAAAAGCAGTCCGATATAGCTTCCCCAAGTAGCACCGGTATCGATATTCCCAACAGGATCTCCGAGGTAATAGATCGTTGCGAAAAACAAAAGCGTGGGAATTAAGCTGATGGCGACAAGAACCAATCCGCCGACATACTTCGCGAAAACGATTTGAAAGTCGGTGATGGGACGTGTTAACAACATCTCAATGGTACCTGTCCTCCGTTCTTCAGAAAAACTTCGCATCGTTATCGCCGGAATCAAGAACATGAACACCCAAGGAGCGATAAGGAACTGGGTATCGATATTAGCGAACCCCGATTCAAGAGTATTGTATTCGCCAGGAAAAACCCACATGAACAGACTGATCATGAGCAAGAAAATTGCCATCACGATGTATCCGATGAGGGAACTTAAAAACGAACGAATTTCTTTGAGCAATAATGCCTTCATAGATTCAAGTAAGTGACAAAAGTAAGGTATTATGGCGCAGTCGATTTCGCACTAAATCGCCATTTCTTAACAATTCAAAGTGGTATTAAATCACCCCAGCCTCTCGCCCGTCCAACGTCCATGCCTCTGCTGGTGCTATAAAACCCGCCTTCGTCTGCGGCCAAACACTTTTAAACGTTTCAGAGTGTCTGTAGCGCTCAAGCGACTCATTATCAATCCATTTCGAATAGGTAAAAAATACATTTCCATCGCTTTTTTCACGTAAAAGCTCAAGATAGAAGCAGCCAGGCTGCTGACGGATTTTGAATTCGAACTCTTCAAAAAGCGACAAAAAAGCATCCACTTTTAGAGGGTCAAACGTCATTTTTACAATGCGAGTAATCATTTAAATATTATGCTAAATGCGCTACCAACCGACATTCCAAGGAGTTGTTGAGCGCCGCCTCCTTCTCCTTTTTCTGGAGATCCGAAACTGACCACAATCATTAGCAACCCTTCATTATTGAACAATGCCAGTTGTTCGCCCGAAATAACCTCCATAAATTTTTCGGAGATCTTATTTACCAATTTTTTCTTCGACCGCAGCTCGATCATGAACGACTTTCCTTGAAAAACTTCGTCGAATAGTTTTCTATCGACGTTGGTGATCAGGTTTCCGTATGAATCGACGTGTATGATGGAACCTCTAATTCCGTCGACATCGACAATCGGACGAAGTCGCTCGCCCTCGTTGAACGCTTCAATCGGCTTCGCTATTTCATTTAAATCACCTCCATTGAGGATAAAACATGCTGCAGGAACAAATCTATTCAACATGGGGAATGAAATCGACGTCGAATTTGAAGGCAGAGTAAGGTCCCACACCTCTTCAGGCAAATCATCGAACAACTCCGTAAAGATTCCGTTATCGGCCCCGATGAAATATTGTCCATCAAACTTCACAATCCGATGCGGCGTTTTTTCTGATTCAATCTCATTCACACCGATCAGGTGAACGGTACCTTTTGGAAAGACATTGAAGCTTGAACGCAGCAGATATCCTGCTTCGCGGACATTATAGCGAACGACATTGTGTGAAATATCAACAATTTTCACGTCTGGCACCTGAGCCAAAACAGCGCCCTTCACTACTGCCACGTAGTGATCGGTCAATCCATAATCCGAAATCAGTGTTAAAATTCCCATAATGCAGGTCGTTTTGCAAAAGTGCAAATTCCATAACGTTTTACGTACTTTGCAGGCATCAAATGTTACACACTAAAGTGAAGTAATTGCAGCAAGAGAAAGATATCATCATCCCACTTGTGGATCCTTTAGAATTGTTCGGCTCGAACAACGCAAAGTTGAACC
Source organism: Flavobacteriales bacterium (assembly GCA_030728235.1). Taxonomy (GTDB): domain Bacteria; phylum Bacteroidota; class Bacteroidia; order Flavobacteriales_D; family Sanyastnellaceae; genus RI-182. The sequence goes on along the minus strand of JANRAA010000230.1, from coordinate 3,561 downwards.
TCATAAAATCGTATTTCCCAAAGCTGAAACTGGTTGCCAGAGGCAATGTGATTAAAGTTATCGGCGCACCTGAAGACATCGACCATTTTGAGATCAAAATGGAGTTAGTATTCTGGCATTTGGAGAAATACAGCCAACTCACAGAACGAAACATTGAACGCATCATGACAAGTGATGCTGAAGATTTCAAAAAATCAATTCAAGAAGGAGATGTCCTTGTTTATGGCCCTGGCGGATTAAAAGTAACGGCTCGCAGCGCCAACCAACGCAAAATGGTAGAGGCTTGCGAAATAAACGATATGCTCTTTGCAATTGGACCAGCGGGGACAGGTAAAACCTACACTGCGGTGGCATTGGCAGTTCGCGCCCTAAAAGACAAAGAAGTTCGCAAAATCATTCTTACGCGACCGGCCGTTGAAGCAGGTGAAAACCTCGGCTTCTTACCTGGCGATTTGAAAGAGAAGCTCGACCCCTATTTGCAACCACTTTACGACGCATTGCTCGATATGCTTCCGTATGAAAAGGTGGCCGACTATATGGAAAAGGGAGTGATTCAAGTGGCACCTTTGGCATTTATGCGCGGACGAACACTCGACAAAGCCTTTGTTATTCTCGATGAAGCGCAAAACACCACCGTGGCGCAAATGAAGATGTTCTTGACCCGCATGGGACAAAAAGCGAAGTTCATCATCACTGGCGATGCCAGCCAAGTCGATTTACCACGTAAACAGCCTTCAGGTTTGATACGCGCACTCAATATCCTCGAAAACAAAGAAGGAATTTCGATTGTCCGCTTCAACGATCAAGACGTCATGCGCCACAAACTCGTCAAGCTCATCATCAACGCTTTTGAAGAAGATGAAGAACGCCGACAAACATTTAATAGTCCATCAGATAATAGACCCGAATAACTCGCTCACGAGCGGAGAAGTAATTGCAACATGAACACTCTTTACAGCACCGACTTTACATTCAGCGGACAAACAGCAGTTTACCACGGAAAAGTGCGCGACGTATACACCATTGGCAACGACCTTTTGGTTATGGTAGCCAGTGATCGTATTTCAGCATTCGACGTGATTTTAAAAAGAGGGATACCTTATAAAGGACAAGTTTTGAATCAGCTTGCTGGGTATTTTCTTGATCTCACATCAGACATCGTTCCCAATTGGAAAATGGCTTCGCCAGACCCAAACGTAACGGTTGGTTTGCCGTGTGAGCCAGTCCGCGTAGAGATGGTTATCCGCGGGTATTTGACAGGACATGCTTGGCGCACCTACAAAGCAGGTGGACGTGAATTGTGTGGAGTGACCATGCCAGAAGGGATGAAAGAGCACGACCGCTTCCCTACTCCCATCATCACCCCTGCCACCAAAGCCGATGAAGGCCATGATGAGGATATTTCGAGAGAAGACATACTTTCAAAGGGAATCGTTCCTGAAGAAATATATCTTCAAATGGAAGATTACACCCGCAAGCTTTTCGCTCGAGGAACTGAGATTGCTGCCAAAGAAGGATTGATATTGGTTGACACAAAATATGAGTTCGGAATCCGCGACGGCAAGGTCATTTTGATTGACGAAATACACACACCAGACTCTTCCCGTTATTTCTATGCTGAAGGCTACCAAGAGCGTCAAGACACAAACCAGCCACAACGCCAATTGTCGAAAGAATTCGTCCGTGAATGGTTGATGGAAAACAATTTTATGGGAAAAGACGGACAATCGCAGCCAGAAATGGACGATGATTTCGTAAATTCCGTGAGTAAGCGATACATCGAATTGTACGAGAAAGTTACGGGCAAAGCATTCGTGCCTGCTGATCAAAGCACGCTTCTCGATCGCGTTCAAGGCAATGTTGAAGCTTACTTAAAAACACAAATGCAATCGATATGAGTCACGAACTAACAGGATGGACAACAGGCGAGTATGAAGCTTTCGTTTTGATGATTGCGGCCAATGCCGACCTTGAAACCGACAACAAAGAACTGAAAATCATCAAAGCCAAAGCAGGTGCTGGTTATGAGAAAGTCGAAGAATTGTTCTCGGAATTGAATGATGCTCAAAGAATTGATGTCGTGCTAGAGAACAAAGGGTACTTCTTAAAAACACAAGAAGATGTGAACCGCATGAAGCAGGAGGTTCACGAGATCATGTCGGCAAATGGACATATCAGCATGATGGAAAGAGAAATCGAGCACATGCTCGATCGTATGTTCTGATTACGGCATTTTGAATTGCTTCGCTTGAAACGGTTGATTTTGCTGCGGTTCACCGATTACTGTTACGGGTATTCCTGGCTCCAACAGCTTCACTCTTATTTCGTGCGACAAACCATATTCAATTGCTTGTTCAGGGCCTAAGGTGGTGCGGTTATTCATATCAGCATCAATGGCTGCTTCGCTTCTGCCTGTAGTATCTGCCATCACGCGCGCAATGTTTCGTTGGTCGATTTGAACACTTTTAAGGTATTCATCAATTTGTTTTTCATCCAGCGTTACCTTGTTGTTGATGGTCAGCTTCACACTGTGAATCAAGAATCGTGAATGCGGCACCGTGTATCTTCTATCTCCAGCGCAGTAGATCACTACACCTATAGAATCCACACTACCGAAGTTATAGGTGTGCACCTCCACTGGAATTCCACGCAGGTAGTTGTGGATGCTAAGACCGTGAAACACGCTACCTCCTGGTGTCGACAAAAGCAAATGCAAGCGCGTCATACCTTGTCCGCATAGCTCATCAATCACCTTAAAAAGCATATCTGCTGTTTGTCCGTTCACCGGCGCCAAAAACCTTATTGCTCTATCCATGATGCGATGATACGGCGAATTGGTTGAGAAGTTTGGTTGGATACCAAGAAAGTTTTAGATCCGAATTATAGCCCCGTCCTAAAATAAGTTTACAGATCATTGGTTTCGTTCTTCCATGGATTTACCAGGTTGTGTCTTTCCTGCTCACTTTGAATTTCGTCCTCCTCATACCCCACTCTTAATTCTCATTCTCGCTCCCCTCGGCTTCGAGTGCCTCAGCCTTCGGGGATCTTAGCCGTCGGGGATTTTAGCCGTCGGGGCTTCGACGAAAAAAGCGTCCGCTCTCTTTCTAGTTCCTTTACCCTACGTAATTTGGAGGCAAGCAAAAGTTTCGCTCAGATAATCTCCAAAGCACCTTCGTTTTATCTCCAAAAAAAACATCCAAAAACACGCATCCACAAAGTTCTCGCTAGCATCCGTAAAGTGCCTATTGACAAGTATTTTCAGACGACTTAACTTTGCACCGTGCCGGCTTCGAGAGCCTCAGCCGGCGGGAAGGCGTGGGAGGGCCCGCAGGGCGCAAACCAGCTTCGAGCTCGAGGGTGAAGTTGAGGGTCAAATGCACTCAACTTTCTTTATTTGCTACTCTCAATATCAGGCTCGCCAGCGTTTCGAGCTCTCTTTCTCCTTTTCATTTTCAATACACTACTCACCTCGGCTTCGAGTACCTCAGCCTTCGGGTCTTCAATCGAGATACTAAAGATTTCATTCTCGCTCCATTCTCACCTCAGGTATTTTATATGTGC
>JANRAA010000229.1 GCA_030728235.1 Flavobacteriales bacterium | reverse complement strand
TAGGACTGTCCAAGTGTGCTTTGTGCTGGTCGTTTTTCTTTCGCGTGGAGTAATACAGCCAAATGAAAAAGGGTAATCCGTTCAAGAAATAGTGTCCTTGCCGCATCAGGTAAATCAAAATGATCAGCAATGTAGCACCCGAAATAAGCCAGTTTTCTTCGTTGATAGCATTTCTGCGCATAACGAAGTTGCGAATCACAATGCCGAGCATCAAGATGAGTCCGTACAATCCCGTTTCAGACATAAGGCGCAGAAACATCGAGTTTGCATCGGCTTTGTTGAAATCTACCTGCAAGACGCGAGCGTTCTTGGTCAAACTGAAGCGTTCAAAAGCAATAGGGTGAGATCCCAATCCTGTTCCAAACAATGGGTTGCGTTTGAAGTTTTCGCTCGCAATGACGTAGTTGTTGTACAATACAAACGAGCTACCGTGCACGTCGGTGTAGCTCTTCGATTCTTCTCCCTCGTCAGAGAATGTTGTCACAACTCCATCAAAGCGCACCCTGAACTCGTCGATATTGTCGTAGGCGTAATTCAATCCGAAATACAATATTGGACCTACAATGAGCACATACCGCAAGAAACCATAGTTGATTACAAGAATAACTACCGTGAGCGAGATACCCAATATTCCAAGAGTAGAGAAGGTGAGTGAGTAGGCAATGATAATGATAATTGATGCCCTTCGTTTTATGAAGTGATTTTTTCTAAAGACAAGGTTGTATGCGCTTACGAAGAAAGCAGGGCCGACAACCGCCGCAAACTGAGCCGGCTCTGAAACGATGCTGTTGAGTCGTATCCCAAGTCCACCCGGACTGAGTCCCCATTTATTTAAAATCCACGAAAAGTCATAACCGGGTGAAAAGCCAACTTGGTAGCTGGCGATTTGAATCAAGCCAATTATCGAAACTACAACAGCTCCTTTCATATAATAACCGAATAGCCTACTGACGTCGTATTCGAAGGCCTGCAGCACATATCGATAAAAGAGTACCGATGAGAAAAACCCAAGAAAGATTTTTAAGAATAGCACATCGGTGTTGTCGAGTGTTTGAATGTATATCAATCCTGAAATCAGGAGCGGTGTGAAAATCACAACGGGCAAAGCAGGGATTCCGAACTTTGAAATATAGAATGGGAAGAAAATCAACATAAACAAGTACGTCACGTATCCTTCAAATGGAGATTTGAAGAGAACATACGAACTCAAAAAGAGCGTAAGCAAGATTGATATTATGGCGAATCTTCCTGTCATGTCTGCTTGGCCTCTTCTCCGCTTACCACTTTGGCATAACGCTGTTTGATGGTGATGAAAAACTGCTCGAATCGATAATAGGAGAGATGAGACACTGCGATGGTCAGCAGAGCAGATGACGCATACACTACGATGTCGACCCAAGCACTTGTTGCTATCTGTGGTAAATATTGTCCAACGAAATGCAGCACGAAAACTACGATTATCATATGGTACATATATATTCCGAAGCTAATTTTACCAAGTTTGTGCAAGATCGGAATCTCTAGTTTCAAAATGCTTTTCACATTGGAAGAAACGTTGAGAATGATGATGAGAAACAAGATTCCATAGGCAAGGTGGACGCCATTTTGCAATATTCTCGGGGTGAAGTACAACAGCACTGGAATCGCAACATAAGACGCCACTTGAACGATGGGGTTAAAAATGATTTGCAGAAATTTCTTTTTCTTGTGATATAGCAACCAAGCTCCGATGCCTCCCAATGCCATGCATTCCAGCTTGGTCATGGCCATGAATTTCATCATTCCGATGCTCAATGCAGATGGTGCAGTAGATCCCCAAACGAAAACGGCCATTTTGAGAATCATCCACGCAGTGGTGAAGAGGAAAATGTTTCGGAGAGGATGCTTGGCTTTTCGCAGTATCCAAGGCCAAATAAGGTAAAACTGCTCCTCAACACCGATCGACCAGATTTGTCCGATGTTGGGCACGGCCATGAAAAATGCAAGTGCTACATTCGGCAATATCACGGCTGAAAATCCAAATTTTGTCCAGAATGAACCGTCAAAAAGTGCTTCTGTTTGCGACGGGACGTAGAACGCGTCAAAGTGCGGAAGAACGAAAAAACCAAGTATCAATATCAGGTAATACAATGGCCAAATTCTAAAAATGCGGCGCAAGTAGAATGCTCCAGTGGCAATGGTTCCTGTTTTTTCTTTTTCAGCAAACAAGAGGTAAGTGATCAAAAAACCACTTAAGACGAAAAAGAAGATAACCCCCAGCGGACCGGCTTCGGCAACCAAAGGATGGTAGAAATGTACATCTGGATTTGAGAGGATGGTTTGCAAAGGATAGCTCGAAACAACAGGCTCGCCAGCCTTCGGGCCTGAGTGCCAGACACCCCAGAAATCCATCCAACGGGTTGTGTAGCCGTATTTCGCCGATAGATATTTCTTCATCAGCTCAACGTGCGTAATGATCACAGCAAACGCTGCGAAGAAACGCAAGGCATTCAATCCAGGGAAGTAGACTCCCTTGCTATTTGGTTTCGATGCGGTCACTTATTTCTTGAAGAGTATGTTTTGAGACAATTTCCCAAGTGAAATGCTGCTTAATTTTTTCAATCGACTGTTTGCGAAGCATGTCGAGCTTATTGTTATCGATTGCGATGGCTTTTTGCAATGTGCTTGTCAACTCATCCATGTTGTTTGGTTCAATCAACCAACCGTTTGAATGGTCGACTTGCTGGGCAACAGCGCCAACGTCGGTTGCAACAATAGCCAAGCCTCTGGCCATGCCTTCCATGATGACATTGGGCATGCCTTCGGAGTGAGATGGAGTAACAAGCACATGACAGTTGTCGATGATGGCTTGAATTTTCTCGGTCTCCATCACTTTGCCGTGATATACAATGTTATCGGCTTTTATCTTTTTTGTGGCGGGAATGGGGCCTATGAATTCAAACGTGTAGTCTGCTTTGTTCAGTTGTGCTATAGACTGCGTTAACTCTTCAATGCCTTTCCTGCGCTCGTATCGGCCAATGAAAACGAATTTTCTTTTGCCTTCTGTGTGCGTGAGATTCGTGCGACACCAATCGTTGGCTATGCCCGTTGGTATTTCAATGATCTTAGTATCGGCGACTCCAATTTTCCGAATGATATCGCTGATTTTACCGCCGTATGAAAAAACGTAGTCGGTGTGTTCGTGAATGAATTTTACAGGTCCGCGCAACAACCATTGCTCAAACCTTGCGCGCAAAGAGGCAGGCGGTTGAAACATTTCATACCCATGAAATTTAACTCCTAGCGGAGGCAAGTCTGCTCCTTTTCGCTTCAAGTCTGCCAATACCCATGAGGTAAATCCTTTGGCATAAATGAAATCGAAACTGTGAATGCGGTCTTTTAATTTCTGATAGATGTTCTGAGATAAAAAGTAATTCGATTTAAGGTAGTGGCCAGGCAGTTTGCCGCCGTCAGGAAAAGGCAAACAAATTACTTCAAGATTGCAATCCTCATCCAAGCCCATGGCTTGCAGGACATCAGTGCGCTCTGGAAGTTCTTTTGAATGCACACAATGCACCAAGGTTACCTCTGCTCCCAGACCAACAAGAAACTTGGTAAGATAGAACGAGTGCTTTTGCATACCGCCGATCACGAATGGGTAAATACCGTCTGTTAGTATTGCGATTTTCATGATTGACTCAACATTTTCTTGGCTGTTTCGAGTATTCTTTCAGACATTAAATCCCACGTATGCTCTGCAATCACTTTTTCTTTGAAATGCTTGGCCATGCGATCTCTCAGTGGCAAGTCTTCGAGCATGGTTATCATGGCTCTTACAAGATTTTCTTGATCAGGCGTTACCAATATTCCGTCTATTCCGTTTTTCAGAGCATCGCGTAAAGGCGAAACATCTGGTGCAATGATAGCTTTTTCAGCAGCACCGTACTCGAATATTTTTACTGGAGAGCCATACCAGTTGGAATTGGCCATAACAGCAACGTCCATAATTTGAATGAAATCGGGGGCTTCTACATATGAAACGCCACCTGTGAAGCTGACGTTGTCGTGAATCCCCAAGTCCATGACTTGCCTTCTCAAACTGTTCAATGCGTGTCCGTTACCTACGATTAAAAGGTGGATGCCAGCATGCGTTTTTAGGAGTCTATTGAACGCATCTATCAGTTTATCGACGCCGTGGTAAGGAAAAATTGAGCCCACAAATCCGAAAACAGTAGCATCTTCAGGAATATTCCATCGCTTTTTCAACATGTTTTTTTCAGCCGGGGAAGATACTTGTGGCGCGATGTCGATGGCGTTTGGGGTAACAATTATTTTGTCTCCATTCCCATTCAATCGGGCTTTTGTATAGTCTAAAAGTGCCGTTGAAACCACAACAATCAAATCACTTTGATTGAGCTGTATTTGTTCGTTTTTGGCTGCTTTGGTCAGCAATAAACTGCTTCCTTCCATCAAGATGCGTTCTTCTGGATATGGCGCGTTCATTTCGAAGACGTGGAAAATGTCTGATTCTTTGGCTGCTTCTATGCCCGAAAGCATCATGTAATAGCCGCGCTCATAAATCATATCGGGTTGAAAATCGCGAATAGCCGCCAATAATTTGCGCTTGGCCTTTCTGTCGTGTTGTTGCAGTCGAAAATCTTTGACTGTTTCCCAAAGCAGACGAGGTACTTTTCGTTTGATGCGCGCCTTGAATGACATTTCATGCTTGAAATCTTGCTGTCCAATCCAATCTTTACCTTTTATTTCTTCGCCCATAATAACTGGCAATACCTCATGGCCGGCGCGTTTAAAAGCAGCCATCATTTCCCGCATATGCGCACCCGGACCAGATGCGATATCTGCGTACAGGTAAGGATGAGGTGAAAAGTAAATAATCTTCATTCGAACAGTTTAATCAGCTCATGGGCTTTCTGCTCCAGACTGAATTGGCTTGCTTCAAAGTTCTGGTTAAAGTTAGAATTACTTGTCGATACTTTTTCAAGTGCTGGTGGTAGTTCTGCAGAAGGATGTTGCACATAAATACCAAGGTTGTTCTCTGCAATGAACTTGGCGACAAAGCCATTTTCGCCGAAATACAACAAGGGAACTTTAAAAGGGAGGTATTCGAAAAATTTTGTTGTCAGGTAGTTTTTGTTGTGATCGGCTAAAAAGATCATGGCGGCGTGACTTTGTCTTAATTCGGTAAAGAACTTTTTACCAATGGTTGGCGAAAACGCGACGCATGGGTGTTCGGCGAAAATATGAGCGTGCTGCACGTGCGGTGTGTAGAACCGTATTTCGAGTCGATGGTACAATTCCTGATTCGAAACCTTCAGATGATTTAGTCCGCTGTTTAAACTCTTTAAGGTGCCCTCTATTCCCATGTAAATCGCACCGCCGTATATGATTCTTATTTTTTCGCCCTTCGTCTCTGTGCCATTCAGGTAGTTCACTAGGTCGTCGGGGTCGTAAAAATGTGTCAGCGATCTGAATTGAGCCCGCGGCTTTTCAATGGCGGTATCTTTTATTTCTTGCAAGAGGAAGTCGTTCGGACAGGTAACCCAATCGGCGTTTTTGAATATGTACTCTTGCTTTTTGGTTTCAGCATCCATCCGACTTTTCTCCAGCCCCTTCATTCCGTAGTTCTGAGCGGTAAGCCAAGGGTCGCGATAGTCGCAAAGGACTTTTAAATTTGGAAAGGTCTCTTTGAGTTGTGTTGCGTAGTAAAGCAAATTAAATGGTGCTCCTGTAGCTGCAACGGCGGTTATTTGATGCTGTTCTATTAACTCAATCGCTTTTTTCTGAAAGGCATCTTTCCACCCAATGGCAATGTCGTAAATGGTGCCCTGTTCAATCTTTTTTAACTTCCGTATGGCAAGTCTGTAGCGTATTTTATCAATGACGCTTCCTTTCGGGTGGGAAACAGATTCGGGATATGTTCTCGGCAAACTATGCACGATAATGCCATCGCTGTTTGCATCGTCATCCCACCCCGAAGTTTGTGAATTTCCAGCAGGGTTTGCTTTTATTACGTGAACCTGCCAGCCAGCTCCTGCCAATCCTTTTGCAAGTTTTGCCCATCTGCGCCCTCCAATGCCTTCATTGGGAGGGAAGTCAAAACACGCAATCAGCATTGTTTTAGGCATAGAACTCTTTGATGCTGTTGGCTACGTATTCAATTTGTGCTTCGCTCAATTCAGCATACATGGGCAATGATAAGATGCGATCTGCGGCTGCGGCTGCGCGTGGGAATTCTGATTCGGTATGACCCAATCCTGCATAGCAGGGCATAAATGGAAGTGGAGTAGGGTAGTGTATGGCAGTTGAAATGCCTTTTGAAGCCAAATGAGCCGACAGTCCTTCTCTGTTTTCAACTTGGATAACGAAAAGATGGTACACGTGTCTACCGCCTGCGGGTTCGGTTGGCAACACCACAGGAACCCCTTGCAGATGCTTGCGATACAGGTCTGCATTTCTGCGTCGCTCTTCTGTCCACGCTTCAACATACTGTAATTTCACGTTCAAAACAGCAGCGTGTATGCCATCCAACCTTGAGTTGCGACCCTCCATGAGGTGTGTGTGCTTCTTCAACTGGCCATGGTTGGCAATCATGCGCGCAGTATTCGCTATTTCTTGATTGTTTGTACTCATGGCACCGGCATCACCGTAGGCACCAAGGTTTTTCCCAGGATAAAAGCTGAAACTTGATGCATGCCCGAATGTCGCAATGCGCTTACCTCCATATTCAGCACCATGCGCTTGTGCACAATCTTCAATAACGAAGAGATTATGCTTTTCAGCAATCTTCATTATCTCTGGCATATTGGCTGCACATCCGTACAAATGCACAGGAATGATGCCGCGTGTGCGCTCGGTGATTTTATCTTCAATCTGACGAACGTCGATGGTGTAGAATTCATCGACATCGACAAAAACAGGAGTGGCTCCTTTGGTGCCTATCGACTCTGATGTTGAGATCCACGACATCGCAGGGATGATGACCTCGTCGCCAGGGCCAACTCCGAATATGTCTAAAAAAATCTCAAGTGAATCGGTGCCGTTGGCACAAGCGATTACGTGTTCATTTCCGACATATGAGCTGAAATTCTTCTCGAATGCCGCTACGTGCTGACCTCCAATGAAAGATGCCTCACGAATCACGTCGGCCATAGCGGTATCTATTTCTTGCTTGTAACGCTCGTATTGAGCGAAAAGATCAACGAAAGGGACTTTCATTAGCGTAGTTTTTTAGCCGGATTGCCAGCATAAACGCCGGGTTCGACAATGTTTTTTGTTACAACAGAACCCGCGCCAATTACGACGTTGTCGCAAATAGATATGGGTAAAATGGTGGCATTACTGCCGATAGAAACGTGGTTGCCTATGTGGGTCGATTTCCATTTTGAGGCATCGCCTCCTGCAGGTCTCCCTTCGCTGAAGAGGTCGTTTATGAACATGACTCCATGACCAACAAAGCAGTGATTTCCAATGGTAACAAGCTCGCAAACAAAGGTGTGTGATTGAATTTTGGTATTGTTACCTATTCGCACGCCTTTTTGGATTTCAGTGAATGGTCCGATAAAAGAATTGTCACCAATTGCGCATTCATACAAATTGCATGGCTCCACAATTGTAACAGCCTCTCCGAAATCGACATCTCGAATGCTAGCCTGGTATTTCTTTGGTTCAGTCATGGCGAACAGAAGCGTATATGTCTTCAATCGCAGCTACTGAACGCATCCCTTCAAATCCATCAACGGTGTCGGTGCCGCCATGTTGTACTCGGTCTACAATGGCTTTTATCACTTTATCGTGGTTCGAGCTCGTGCCTTGGTATTTCCCATAGGCATTTGGTTTGTCGGTAAACTCAATGCCATCTGGCAACGGATAACCTTCAACATCCCAATACTCGATTTTATTTAGGTATTTGCCGCCAATTTTAATTGTGCCGCGCTCACCAACAATGGTGATGCTGCCTTCGTAGTTTTTATTGTAAACACAGGTAGTCCACACCAATGACCCTATGGCACCATTGCTGAATTTTAGTATCGACATACCAGAATCTTCTGTTTCTATATTGTGATTCTGTGTTTCGGCGTGTCCCAAAGCTTCAACCACATCACCGCACCACCAAATGAGTAGGTCGATGAAGTGACTCGCTTGAGTGAAGAGTGCTCCGCCCTCTAGTTTTTTGTTTCCTCTCCACGGAGAATCGTCGTAATACCCTTGATACCGGTTCCAAAGAATATCACACTTGATCATGAAAATCTTACCCAAACGTCCTTTGTCGATGGCGTCTTTTGCCAACCGAACAGGAACGTTGTGGCGGTTTTGCTTCACAACCCACAAGTTTTTACCCGCTTTTTCTGCGGCTTCGTTCATGCGAACACAGTCAACGCGACTGAGTGCCATGGGCTTTTCAACCAAGACGTCAAAACCTGCATTGTTTGCCATTATCGACATTTCTGCGTGCAGGTGGTGAGGAGTAGCGATACTGATTATGTCGGCATCAACCTCATTTAGCATGGTCTGAAAATCAGCATAGAGGGGCAAATGATACAAGTCGGCTTGCTCGCGCCCACGTGTTTCGTCGTTGTCGCAAATGGCCACTACAACGGCATTTTCTTCTGCATCTATTACTGCAATATGGCGTTTGCCTATACTGCCACATCCCACTATGGCGAATCGAAGTTTATCCATTTCAGTATGCTTTGCTTTCGCGCTTTATCCCAATCGCTTTTTTTACGAAGCGCGTGAATGGCGAAATCGATTTCATTATATTTTCGTGGTACTTGTAATGTGCTGTAATATAGCTCGGATAGTCGGTATGCGCATGAACAGGCGCTTTCATTATGGCGTCGAACTCAGATTCGCTGAATCCGAACTTCTTTAGCACAAACTCTTTATCTTCGGCGTACATGGCGGCATCATAAGCTGGCTCTTGCAATTCTTTCAAGGCTTGCTCGCGCGTTATTTGCCCCGATGCTATCAATGTCGATAAATGTGCTTTGCGCTTGTCTACATTGAATTTCTCAGGCAAAATGTATCCTTGATAAAATCGTGTGATGATGCTTTCGAAGTGCTTTCCACCGTAATCTCTCCACCCCAACTCTGCTTGAATGATGCGTTTCGCCTCTGCTTTGTCGTAATCGATGTAGTTCAAGGGTAAAACGGTTGTCATGCCTTTCAAAAGGTCGTAGTAAATCTTCTTCCCAAAGTTGATGTGGGGATAGGTTTTCAATTTTACTGAGCCAAACTTTTTCTGAATGGAGTTTATGTTCAACCAATCGTATTTAAACCAGCGCCATGAGCTAGGAAGTATGCCTTCTGTTGTGATGTTGAAGCCGTTCAGAAGATAATTGATATTGTACTTCTGTGCGAGCTTGTATATCACCGCAAAAATGGCATGGTCGGATGTTAACTCCAAATCGATGACAGATGCTTTCAAAAAGGATATCTGCAAGTCGCGAAACTCATCCCAGTCAATAACGTGGGTGTGTAAGTCAAACCCACTCTTGTCGATGATGTTGTTGATGTTCTGATTGGCAATCTCCGAATTCCAACCGTTGTCGAGGTGCACCACAAGCGGACGTAATCCGTACTTTTTACACAGGTAAATCATGTAAGTGCTGTCTACCCCGCCACTCACACCTGTAATGCAGTCGTACTTTTTTCCAGCTCCTTCTGCTTTGATCTTTTCAAACAGGGCGGCGAGCTCTTTTTCGCCTTTCTCCCCGCCAATGTAAAAATCTTTAACTCTCCGCTGGTATTGATAGTAATAGTTGCAAACGCCATTTTCATCGAAGGTGATGTCGGGGTCTGCAATGGTATCCATCACTGTTTTTGTACAAACTCGTACTTCGCTCATTGCTACTTGATCAGTCCTACTTGATGCCGGCAAAGCTACAAATATTCCCCCTCATCAGTGGGGTTAATGCTGAACTATGTCGTCAGGTGTTGGATATGAAATAAGGATCGAATTGGTGTTTTGTCCTTTGTAAACGAAGATGCTTCCTGCCGCTGCTGCTGATGCCCCCGTTTCTGAAATTATATCAAACATTTCTGAATGACTCGCAGCCCCGCCACAGGCCACAACAGGCACCGAAACAGCTTCGGCAATTTCTTTGATGAGGACGCGGTTGTATCCAGAAAAGGTGCCGTCGCGCTCGATGTCGTGCACCAAAATCTCACCTGCACCTAACGATTCTATGCGCTTTGCAAACTCTACGATGCTCTCTGTGCCGGCGGTTTTTCCAGAAGTAAAATGCGGACGAACACCCGAAAGGAATTTCTTTTTGATGTCAACACTCACTACAACACTCTGACTGCCAAATGCATTGGCGATTTCGGTGATGAGCTGGGGCTTGGTGTTTACGATGCTGTTGAGTATGATTTTCTCAACTCCGAGCGAAAATATTTTTGCTGCTTGATCAAAGGTTGATATCCCACCGCCATATCCCAAGGGTGAAAAACACTCGCCTGCCATTTCGTAAATGAGCTTCTCGTTGGGCACTCTCCCTGAGGCTGATGCTGTGATGTCTAAAACAACAATCTCATCCACCATCTTGTCGTTGAAAATCTTAATCGCATTGATTGGGTCGCCAATGTAATTCGGATTTTTAAACTTCACTGTCTTTACCAATTTCTGCTGATCGATGGTCAGCACAGGTATGATTCTCGCCCGTTGATTCATTTCCATGCGATGAAATTCTTCATGAGTTGCAAGCCGAAGACATGACTTTTCTCGGGGTGAAATTGTACGCCTGCAAGGTTGTCTTTGGCAAGCCCAGCAGCAAAGGTCAATCCATATTGGCAACCGCAAAGCTGGTCGCTCTCGCGCATGGCTTGCATGTAGTAGCTATGAACGAAGTAATAGCGCGGAGTTACAACAACGCCTGCAAACAAGGGGTGTTGGGTTTGTTCAATGGTGATGTTCGACCAACCCATGTGTGGCACTTTTAAGTCGCCATCATTCGGGAATCTACTTGTGCGAGCATCAAAAAAATTCAATCCCTCACAGTCATTCTCTTCGCTGAAGGCGGTCATCAGCTGCGCACCTAGACAAATGCCAAGCATGGGGTTTCCGGTTTTCGCCTTTTCTTTGAGCACCTCCACAAGACCGAAGCTGTTCAGGTTCGACATGCCAATGCCGAAGGCGCCCACGCCAGGCAGAATCACACGGTCAGCCTTCATGATGAGGTCTGGGTCGCGCGTAATTTCACTCGGGGCACCCGCTTTTTTTAGCATGTTGCGCACCGAAGCCAAATTTCCTAATCCGTAATCAACTATTGCGATCATGGTCTGAAAAATAAGGATAGTGATCGAACTTATAATCGATTAAACCGAAGCTTTCAAAGAATGTGTTGTTCGACATCCCTGCCGCGCGCAGGATGAGCTCTTGCAACTGCTCATAATTATTGAAGCAAATCGCATTTAATGACGACCCCGACATAGGGAAATTGGGGATGCCGTAATTGCCAATAAGGGTTTTGTAACCGCAAAATAGGCGCTCGTAGAGTATGGTGCTAAAGGCAGCCATGGCGATGTCTACTTTTTCGAAACTATGCGCTGTACGGATATCTTTTTCTATGATTTTAAATTGCTGCTCGCTCTCGAAATAGCCTGCGTAATGGGCGCGTGTGCGGTCCCAAATTTCTTCTTTTCGCTCGCGCGGATGAGGAAAGATGATGACTGAAAAATCGGGGTTTTCTGAAACAAATTGGGCGAGGTGTTGCAATAAGATATGCTCGGCAGCAGGTATGTTCAAACCGTCGTCGGCGTGCTGTTCATGCGCCCGCAGCCAGCCGCCATGCGAATAATAACCGATGGTTTTGTCGATGGTTGCTGGATGAGACAAGTAGCGATCGATGTAGGTAAACGCATATTCAGGCAGCCATTTCTCAACGTGCTTGAATTTCACTTCGCTGTACTTGGCTATCTCTTCAAACTGATAGTGGTTGCTCAAAATCAATGTATCGCACAACAAGGTGTGGTTGTGGGTGTACAAAGGACCTGGCGACGGCAGTTTACAGTAGTTTACAATGGTGTCTCGACAAAGTAAATACGCCCAATTCGAATCGATGAGATAAGGAGCGAAATCATACAAGTTTCTTATTTTTAGTTGTTTGCAGAGTTTTAACAACGCGGCGCACTCGGCTACAAATACCAACTGCATGGCTACATTACCTCTGTTTTTCGCAAACACGTTGCGGATGAGGTGCCAAATTGCAAACCACGAGTAATGCATCACATCTTGTACTGACGACAGTGCCCGAGGCAAATCTTCCTTCGAGATAAAAAAAGATGGCGCTTCACCACTTTGCTTTTCTACATACTGCTGCTCCAACTCTTCATACACGAAGTTGCACTCCAAAATGGCATTGCCGCTATTGCCGACAAGGGTTTTGTAGGTTTGTCCGCCGCTGCGCATAAGCCGCACCATGCGTATAAACATGCGCACACCGATGAAGAAATCAGATGCTTCTGCTTTGGTTAGGCGGTACGAGACATTTTCAGACATGCACCGAAATGCCAGTCCTTCATCTGTCGTTTTTCCCGCTTTGCGCAGTTTGTGAAATGATGTTGTCGCCTGACGTATTTCCTCAGCCATTCATTCCTGTTACTCTGCGCAAGGTCTCAAACTCCATGGCTGTATTCTTAATCATGGCAAGGTCTTCCATGGTCATTGAACACAAATGAGCCATCTCTCCAGTGCGCTGAAATGAGTTGCGCAGGGTGAAGTGCTTTTCTAAATACTTCGCGCCATGGGCGGATGCAAACAAAGCGGCTGAATTTCCGAGGGTATGATCAGAAATACCGTGAAAACGACTGTTGTTGAAGTCGGGCATTTCGAATTCTTCAACCAAGGTTGGATATTTAACGACGCAGTATAAGTACATGGCGTGGTCAACGATCTCAATTTTATCTTGATCTTCCTTGGCCATGTCGGCAGGAATAGAGACGAAAGTGGGCTTTTTTAAGCTCATGATGTCACGCGTCAGTTCTGGGAAGTTGACGTGCATCCGCGCAGCGACTTTCATGTATTTCATATCGAGCTGAACACACCAATCCAAGAATTTTGGAGCAAAAGGGGTAGCGAACAAATCGATGCCATGATGCTTGGCGAACTGCTGCAAGTGCTTCAACTCCTCAAAACTCATGCGGTGACTCTCCGGCTTATTGAACTGCTCAGGCTCGTACAATTGCACTTTTATAGCCTCTGCTCCTCCGAGTTTCGATTGTAAAATCATCTGCTCGGCCGTAGCCAAGTCTCCGCTAAATTGAGGTGAAATCTCTGATATTATAAACATGTTGTGTGTTTTTCGTGGTTGCAAATTTAACTATGCTGCTCCAAAAATATCTTCGCATTGATGAAATTGAATAAGAACTTCTTGTACGAGTTCGGATAGTCGCCTTTATTCAATAAATGCTCGATTTTCTCTCTGTTGAAATACTCGAATATTGAGGAATCATCAAGAAAATAGGAGCGGTGCTTGGGGTTGTTAAAGTCAAAAATGGAATTGATGGAGGCGTTGAACCCTTTTTTCTCTCTCGACAAGCGTACCTGGTCGTTCAAAATGCCCTTCATCGATTCTCGAAGTATGTGCTTGTTGTAGCCTTGGTCGATTAGTAAACTTGAAGGAATGCTATATGCCCACTCAAAGAGGGAGCGGTCGAGAAACGGACTTCTATTCTCAATCGAAAACATCATGGAATTGAGGTCGTCTTCATGAAGTATAACAGGCACTACTTCATTAAAAAGCTCATTCATCATGCGGTTTCGCAGCAATGAATCGCAATATTTAGTTTCGGTGAAGGGTTCGTTGAAATCGTTGTTGAGCATCGACCTGAACTCTTCGTTGTTTAGGTAAATGTGGTCGCGTTTCCCAGGGTTGTCGAAATACAAATCGAATTTCCTAAAATCGGGATGACGGACAAACTGCAGGGGATAGGTCTCCCACTCTGATTTGTATCGCTGAAAATCAGGATGGTTGCGCATTTCATACAGATGCAGAACGAAGTGGTCGTAATAACCGGTGAACAATTCGTCGGCTGCTGTTCCACTAATTGAAATCTTAAATCCATTCTTGGCTATCTGCTCCGATAAAAAGGAGTGCACGAAATACGATATTGTAGCTACCGGCGCATCGTGATATGCTACCAATGATTCCAGTCGGTCGATGTTTTCTTCTCCTGGAGACAATATGATCTTGGTGCTTTCACACCCGGTATCGTCAATGGTGGCCTGTATGTTCTCAAATTCGTCGTAACGGTGGTCGTTGTCGATAATCGAGAAGGTATGCGCGGTGACATTAAATTCTTTGGCAGCAATGGATACCAAACTGGCGCTATCAACGCCGCCCGACAGACAAAAAGCAAGGGGTACGTCTGATCGCATGCGCAGTTTTACACTGTCGATAAGTCGTTCGCGGGTGCCGGCTATGGCCTCTTCCATGCTCATCGACTGCTCATTCAATGCGGGGGTCCAATATTTGCTGCGCGAAAAACTACCATCCAATCTGACAATTTGGTTGGTTGCTACTGGCAGTTCTTCGACTTCATGGAAATAGGTTTGTTCTGTTTTATACAACGCTTTGTGTCCGTTTACAACATAGCGCAAAACATGATCGTGATTGATTTCAAACTTTTTTCCGCTCAGCTGCATCAAGGTTTTTACCTCCGACGCGAAGAAAATACCGTCGCTTGTGCGATGCATGTAAAGCGGTTTCTCTGCAAAACGATCACGCGATAACATGAGTGTTTGATTGCGCTCGTCGTACAAAGCAAATGCCCACATGCCTTCAAAGCGATCAGTGCATGCAGCACCCCATTGCAAGTAGCTGTAAACGAGCACTTCTGTGTCTGAGTCGGTACTGAACTGATGCCCCAACTGCTCGAGCTCACTCCTGATTTCGAGGTAGTTGTAAATCTCACCGTTGAAAACAAGTTGCACTGGCCCTCTGTTGAATGGCTGATTCGAGCGTGGGTCGAGGTCAATGATGCTTAGCCGGGCATGCAGCAAAACAACACTGCCTCCGGGCTCATCAATCGTAAGCTCACCTTTTGCATCGGGCCCACGTTGATTCATTGAGGCTAAAGCGCGCTGAATTTTGTCTTCATTTGGTCTTGAACGACCGATGTACCCTGCTATTCCACACATATTACTGGGCGTTTGGGTGATGTTTTGCTTTGAACATTGGGTCAGCTTCCAATGCGTGAATATCTTCTATGGTATGCACGTCGATGTTGTTTGCAACCACAAACCCACAATGCGCGCTTAGAAAGGTATTGAACAAGGCGTGTCTTTTTACAATTCGAAAGGCGGCATTTTGAACTCCGTTTTCATCTGCGCTCATAACCTCCCATAAATGATGGTCGGTCATCAATGCATACCCACGTTTGAAATCTTCGCTCGTAAGTTCCGGGGAGTTTGCTTGGGCTACAATTACGTTTTCTACCTCACCATCGGCGAGCACCATCGGGTCGTCAACCGCTTGGCGTATGGCGACAATTTTCGGTGTCTTGTCGTCTGCAAGTTCAGCCGGACGTTTCAACCCTTTCGCTCCCCATTTTTGAGCCACGTCAAGTATTGCTGTGTCATCTGAACTAACGTATATGTCATCAACAAAGTCGCATGCTTGTAACGCTTCTATCGTATATGCCAAGAGGGGTTTTCCAAACAGGGGGTATATGTTTTTCCCAATCAGTCGCTTTGATCCGCCACGGGCGGGAATGATGGCAATCGTTCTCATTGTAACCTGTCGAGTATATTGTTAGCTATCACATGCGCCCCATCAACGGGCAGTTCATGGTTCTGCATGTTGAGCAGCAGCGATTTGTATTCGTGATCAAGGAAATGAGGCAGGTATTCATTCAATCCGGTCTCAAATGTTTCCATGCTGATGAAGGTTCCCAACCCCTCACGTTTCAAGTTCAAGATGTTCTCGTTCATCTCGGGATTCATGGCCTCTCCAATTAGCAACATTGGAGTTCGCAGTCCGATGCACTCACTGATGGTGTTAAAGCCTGCTCTGCCAATTACGAGGTTCATTTCACCAATGTAGTCAACCATGAGTTCGTCTTTATCGATGAAGGAGATATTGTTCTGCTCGATTTCGAGATTCGAAGACACGAAAAATTCGAAATCGGTGAGCTCTTCAACGGTTTTCATGGCTTTCAGTATCGACTGTCGCAAAACGCCAGCGCCGCTATCCATGATCAGTACTTTGAATTTACTGTTGGGAGTTGTCGATTTATGGTTGATCTCTGATCGCATGATCAAAGGAACTTGAATGGCATTTTCGTGGTAGTAACGCAAGATTTCTTCAGGCGTAAATGGCGGAAAATATAAGGCTGTTGCCTGCTTGGCCATCCTGAAGAAGCTATTCATTACTTTGGTTGAAATGGGCGGTGGATATAGCTTAGCAAAAAACCAATCCCAGGTGAAATGGGCAACCCCAAATGCGGGCACCCCTTGACGCATGGCAAGTGGAAAAGCTTCGTAGACAAAGTCTGAAATGAGAAAATCGTAACCTTCCCATTCTGCTAGTTCGTTTTCGACAAACGAGACCGATCGGTCAAAATAGGTTTCGTATTCATTGAAAATCAAATCGAGATCGGGAGAGCCGTTATGACCTTTATGCCAAGTGATGTTGTTATATCGATCAATGGCTTTAACCCCTTTGATGAGGTGCTTGGCCGCATCAAGATGGCGAGAGGTTTGAATTGTAATGTCGAGGCCGCTGTTCAAACTCCGCATGGCTTCAATGATGGCGCGCTGCCTCACTATATGTCCGTAGCCTTCGTCAGAAAGAAATGTCTTAAACTTTAGGTTGCTCATCAATGGATCCGTTTCCAGTGCAAAATTGCCGCTTTGACCTCGGAAAATGACCAGTCTGAGGCTTAAGTTTCTAACAATTCTAATTCATCTTTTCCGTTATTGAACGACAACAGATGAGCTTTGCTTAAATCCATTGCCATGAAGCACGATGTTGTATCTGCCTGGCGCCTGATCACTCAAGTTTAATTCGATAAAAGTGGCTTCTTCCAATGCCGCAAAATAGTCGGCTCTTACAAGCTTTCCTTGAAGGTCGTATACTTCTACACTTCCCTCTCCGAAAACGTGTATGTCTTGCAGTGATAGCGTAACCATTCCATTGGTCGTTGGATTTGGGAACACTCCCAACTCTCCAACGCGGGCTTCACTGTCAAAATACACGCTGCGCGGAAGAATCGGAGGCGCAGTTGGATTTCCAATTGTAATCGGACAAAAGAATCCGTAATCGCCTTCTTGGGGGTTGTTGCATGAATCAAGTGTGCCAAGCAATGGCTTAACTCCAACGCGGTATGTAGTGCCAAACTGCAAGCCCAATGGTAACAGGTACAATGCGGTAGTATTCACTGAATAAGTCACAATGGCTGGGCCTATTGGCGTCATCGTTGGATCGCCAGCTTCAATAGGGGTCAACTGCCATGCGTATGAGTCTACGATTTCAACAAAGTCGCAAAGCAATGTCACTCCAGGAAATTGGGTGGTGTTGCAATATTGTGGGAGGACGTTTACATAAGGCAAGGGCTCTATGATGATGAAAACTGGCGAACTCCAAGGGCCTACTACCCCGCAATATTCTGCACGCACTTCTACTGAGTAGATGCGGTTGTAGCGCATACATTCCATCTCACTAAAATAGGCGTGACTCGATGAGTTTACTCCGCTGTGAAGTATTGTATCGTTGTTGTTATTTGTAATGAATCTCCACTCTAAATTTTGTCCAGCTCCTACAAAAATGGCTTTCAAATCTTGACTCAAATCATACGTGAGTCCAATGT
>JANRAA010000228.1 GCA_030728235.1 Flavobacteriales bacterium | reverse complement strand
CCTCATTTTCTCGATTGAAAAGAGTAGTGCGTCTTCAGATTTTTTTGCATCGCCGTCGTCGGCCGTGTAGTGGCTATACAAGGCCTGCATGATTTTAATGCGAAGGTGCCTGCGGTTTAGCATGGTTGAGTCGTTGGTAGAGAGGATAGCTGTAGGTATTAAAATGTACTTTTTACTTTTGCCATTGCTTCGATTCGAGCTTCAGCCATGCGGTTTGCTGCAAGGTAGGTGGGCATCGATTCGTCAATAGACTTCTTAAATATCGTCAACGTAGTGTTGTAAATGTCTTGTGCTTGACGCATTGCTGCATCGCGGTTGTAACCAATCACTTCCCAATAGCAGTTGATGATTCCTCCTGCATTCACCAAATAATCTGGTGCATACAAAATTCCTCTATCCATCACTGCTTGTCCGTGCACCTGCTCATTCGCCAACTGGTTGTTTGCAGCTCCGGCGATGATCGAACACTTCAAGCGATTCAATGTGTCGTCGTTCACGGTAGCGCCCAAAGCACATGGCGCATAGATGTCCATATCGACATCGTAAATGGCATCCGGCGCAACCGCTGTAACTCCGTATTTAGACACCAATGCCTGAACACGATCTTGAAATATATCGGTAATTGTTACGTGAGCACCTTCTTTAACGAGGTGTTCAATCAAGTATTGACCAACGTTTCCCACTCCTTGAACAGCTACTTTCTTGCCTGCAAGTGAGTCGTTACCCCAACGCTGATTAGCAGCAGCTTTCATTCCCATGTATACACCATACGCGGTTACGGGCGACGGGTCACCTGATCCACCTAGATATTCCGGAAGTCCGGCTACGTGCTTGGTCTCCATGCGCACCCATTCCATATCGCGGGTGCCAATGCCTACGTCTTCAGCAGTAATGTATTTACCACCTAAACTATTGATGAACTTTCCGAATCTGCGAAAAAGTGCTTCGTTTTTTTGAGTGCGAGAATCGCCAATGATAACAGCTTTGCCACCGCCGAGATTTAAACCTGCCAACGACGACTTGTATGTCATTCCGCGAGATAAGCGCAAAACATCCGTTAATGCTTCTGCTTCAGTAGCGTATTGCCACATGCGGGTGCCTCCAAGACTTGGGCCGAGGGTGGTGTTGTGGATGGCAACAATGGCTTTTAAACCCGTTGCTTGATCCTGACAAAATAAAATTTGTTCGTGATCATAAGTGGCCATCTGACCGATGACGCCTGAGGTGCCCGTTTGAACTGATGCACCATTTTGATTGACATTAATCATACACTGCAGATTTGGCGATGTCGTTTATCACCGCGGCAAAAGTACTCATTTTTCCCAATTCTATGCGGTGTTGGTCGAATTAACGATGCACTTTATTCAAGTGGTTGAATGTCTATATTTTGGAGCGCTTTCAGGCCAATAAGACCAGGGATAAATATCGATTTTGAAGTATTTAACATTCTGCTGCCTTGTTCGCCTTAACTTTGCACCATGGTTCGCACGGCATACGTCTTTATTGGTTTGGCGGTTTTACTTCTTTTCGGATGTGAAAAAGAAATAACTGTTGACGTGCCCGATGCCGAGCCAAAGGTTGTGGTGCAAGGTAGCATCGAGCAAAACCAGCCACCGTTTGTTATGCTGACCTGGTCGCAAGGCTATTTTGACCCGATCGATTTGAACGGTTTTGCAGATCTTATGGTGCGTGGCGCAGTTGTAACTGTTAGCGATGGTGTGAACACTGTTCAACTGGATGAGATTTGCTCTTCTGATGTGCCTGAAGATTTATTACCGCTGGTAACTGAATTAACTGGGTTCTCAATTGATCAGCTCGCAGCAGCAGATATCTGCATCTATACTACTTTCAACCAAGCAATCTGGGGACAACCCAATACGGTGTATGATCTTACGGTGGTGGTCGAGAATAAAACCTTGACATCGCGGACAAAGATCAATACGCCGCAAGCGCTCGACAGCGTGTGGTTTGAAACGCCAGGGACTTCCGATTCGCTTGGATTTGCCTTTGCGACTTTGACCGATCCCGATACGTTGGGGAATGCTTACCGTTGGTTCGCTCGTCGAATTAATCATTACCCTTCATGGAGCATTCACGCAGGTGAAGTAAAAGACCCAACCTTCATCGCGCCCATCGGAAGTGCTTATGATGATGGCTTCTTCAATGGTCTAAGCTTCGAGTTCGCATACTATCGCGGGACATTGCCCAATTCGAACAAAGAAGATGATGTAAATGAGGAAAATAGTTTCTTCAAAATTGGTGATACCATTGCTGTGCGAGGAACTGTGATCGATCGCGGAGCGTATGCTTTTATCTCGTCTTTTGAGAATCAAGTGAGTGGACAAGGATCTCCATTCGCATCGCCAGCCAATGTGTTGACCAATATCAATGGCGGGTTGGGAGCATGGATCGGCTATGCCGCAACGTACGACACAATAATCTGCGTTGAGTGATAGTTTCTTAGTTCGACTCTTCTTCATGAAGTTCGTTTTCACCACCTTTGTCTCAAACTCTACTGCTATGAATCGATTCCTGTTATCTATATCTGCATTGTGCTTTTTAACTTTAACTACTACTGCACAAAATAAGGATCAAATAATTGATGTCCAGTCTGTTATTGTGGATGCTACGGTCTACTTGCAAGGTGCTGTAATTGTGCACAATGCGGAAGTAAATCTAAAAGCAGGTGAGAATGTTATCCGCCTAAGCGGATTGACAACAAGTCTTGATCCTGCAAGTGTTGTCGTAAAAGCTACTGACGGAATCACCATAGCTGGTGTATCACACAAGAATGATTTTGCTGGCGCTTCGCGGATGTCGACTCTGGCGCGTGCTAAAACAGACAGTCTTGAAGATGCGCGCTTCGAACTAGAGGGTAAGCAGGCCTTGATGGCTGTGTACAACGAAGAGATGCTTTTCCTCCAGGCAAATCGTTCGATAAAAGGTGCAGATGCTGCGCTGATGGTGGAAGACCTTGAAGAGATGGCGGATTTTTACCGCGAGCGTGTGAGAGAGATCAAGTACAAATCAATTGAACTGAACCAACAAGAGCGTGATCTTCAAAAGCTTGTGCAACGTTTAACCAATGAGTTGAATAATATGGGTGGATTGGAGAACATGAACAGAGGTGAGCTCCAAATTCGTTTGAAGGCCGCCACTGCAGGAAAGAAGACGCTAGAAATTAGCTACTTCACCTATGAAGCAGGCTGGTGGCCGCTTTACGATCTGCGTGCGCAGGATGCAACAAGCAATGTAGAGCTAACATACAAAGGCAACGTATACCAAAGAAC
>JANRAA010000227.1 GCA_030728235.1 Flavobacteriales bacterium | reverse complement strand
GCACATTCGCTCCGCTTGCCACAACCTGCAATCCTACTGCTATCATCTTCTCTATTTGATCCTGAGCTACCAACCGTGAAGCCGCACAAGGCAAAAACACGTCTGCACCTACCGACCAAACGCGCTCATTAACTTCATCAAAAGTCAACATCCCTTCGGCGCGAAGGGCATTTCCGTCTTTACCCAAAAACAAATCTCGGACACGTTCGAAACTCATTCCGTCTTTCTCAATGAAGCCGCCATTTCTGTCGATAATCCCCACAATCTTCGCTCCCTCAGAAGCGAGGTAATAAGCCGCAGCAGAACCCACGTTACCCCATCCTTGTACGATGACTTTCTTGCCTTTCAACTCGCCACCGTATATGTTGTAAAAATGACGAACCGACTCGGCGACGCCATATCCTGTAATCATGTCCGCAACGCAATACTTTCGATCTACTGCCGGACTATAGTTCTCGTCTTCTAAGATTTTAATCACTCCCAAACGCAAGTTTCCGATACGTTTTACCTTTTGCGCTTCATTTGGCTGAAAGTGCCCGTTGAACACACCCTCTTGTGGATGCCAAACACCGCAATCTTCTGTGATTGGAATAACCTCGTGGATCTCATCAACATTGAGATCTCCACCTGTTCCGTAATAATGCTTCAACAAAGGAGTTACCGCGGCATACCAACGCTCCAAGACTTCCTTTTTCCGCGGGTCACGTGGATCAAAGTTGATACCTGACTTCGCACCACCGATTTGTGGACCTGAAACGGTGAATTTAATCTCCATGGTTTTCGCCAAGGATTCTACCTCACGCTTATCTAATCCCAAACGCATCCGTGTGCCACCACCCGCAGCGCCACCTCGAAGTGAGTTAATAACAACCCAGCCTATGGCTTCAGTGTAAGGGTCATTCCATTCAAAAACGATTTCAGGCTGTTTCGCCTCGTAGGCTTGCAAAAGTGATTTCATGCTAGATATAAAAACGGGTCAAAAATAGGAAATGAAACGGGTGTGTCTCACTTTAATCTTGAAAGAAATATACTACCTGCACAATGGTCACCCACAGCGCCTGTTACAGATGCGAGTACATTCACCTCTTCTCGATACCTCAAAACGCCTAAAAACGCAAAGATCAAAGCTTCTTTGAAGTCGATTAATTCATTCGAGGGGACAACTACCTCCATTTGAAGACGTGTCTCCAGTTCTTTTCTCAAAAATGAATTATGAATCCCGCCGCCTGTTACGAGCAGCTTACCTGAGCTGTTTTGAAGTTCATGCTGTATGCGGAGGACTATATGCTCAGTATACGTGCGCAGTAAATCTCGTATCGGAAGGTCAACCATTAGAGGCAAAACTTCTTGCTCAACCCATTCACGTCCGAGCGACTTTGGGCCTTCTTGAGCAAAAAATGGATGTCTTTCGAGTTTCGACAACAACGCCTCATCAACATTCCCTCTCGATGTCAGTTCGCCTCCTGAATCAAAAGCAGCGCCCGTTCGACGAGCGAGGTGGTTCAATACGAAATTAACAGGGCACACATCCCAAGCACGTCGCTGTTTGTCTATGTTCATTGAAATATTCGCAAAGCCTCCCAGATTCAGACAAGCAGCATACTCATGAAACAAAAGCTCATCGCCAATCGGCACCAATGGTGCTCCTTGCCCTCCCAAAGCGACATCTGAAACGCGGAAATCACCCACGACGTCGCATCCACTAATCGCAGCAACAACAGCTGGATGCCCAATCTGACTGGTAACCCCAATTTCTGGCCTATGAAAAATGGTATGTCCGTGCATGGATACAAAATTTACATCCCGTGAAATGGCATGCAACCACAATCGAATCTGCTCACCGGTCCACTGCGCATATGACCTATCAAGCATAATAAATCCTTCCCCACTCAGCTGATGAGCCGCACGCAATCTGTCTTGCCAAACCTGCGGATAAGGCACAGTTGTAGCCCTCTCGATTGTGTAACTCCACGTATCTCCCTCTGTAAACCTACAAAGTGCGAGGTCCAGTCCGTCGAGAGATGTGCCCGACATTACCCCCAAAACTTGATATTTCTTAGCTGTTTTCAAAGTCAATTGTCTTTTCGTAACGAATGGAGTAAATTTGCACGACCTATGCAAACGGATAGGCTTATTTTACGTTTAAATCCTCAACAATGAATTTTGAGTTAACAGAAGAGCAGATAGCCGTTAGAGATGCTGCACGTGATTTCGCACAGAACGTTTTAAAGCCGGGAGTAATTGACCGCGATGAACACCAAAAATTTCCAGTCGATGAAATCCGCCAACTTGGTGAACTGGGTTTTATGGGCATGATGGTAAGCCCTCAATACGGCGGTTCAGGCATGGATACTGTTTCGTACGTGCTGGCAATGGAAGAAATATCGAAAATTGACGCCTCTGCATCTGTTTGCATGTCTGTAAATAACTCATTGGTATGCTGGGGATTAGAAACCTATGGGTCAGAAGAACAAAAAAAAAAGTACCTAGTTCGACTTGCATCAGGACAAAAAATTGGTGCCTTTTGTCTCAGTGAACCAGAAGCAGGCTCTGATGCTACTAGCCAGAGAACTACCGCAATCGACATGGGCGACCACTACCTTTTGAATGGCACCAAGAACTGGATTACAAACGGTTCTTCGGCGTCTACATACCTGGTAATCGCGCAAACGGATGTTGAAAAAGGCCACAAAGGAATCAATGCCTTCATCGTTGAAAAAGGCATGGAAGGTTTTATCATCGGTGCGAAAGAAAACAAACTCGGAATTCGAGGATCTGACACGCATACTTTGATGTTTCAAGATGTCAAGGTTCCAAAAGAAAACCGCATTGGCGAAGATGGTTTCGGATTCGCATTTGCAATGAAAACCCTAACCGGAGGCCGCATCGGTATCGCTTCTCAAGCCCTCGGTATAGCAAGCGGTGCTTATGAATTGGCGTTGGCTTACTCAAAAGAACGCAAAGCTTTTGGTAAAGAAATCTCAAAACATCAGGCCATAGCTTTCAAACTTGCAGACATGGCGACCGATATCGAAGCGGCTCGCATGCTATGCCTGAAAGCCGCGTGGCTGAAAGACAACAACTTATCGTATGACCAAGCAAGTTCAATGGCCAAGCTTTACGCTTCTCAAATCGCTATGAAACACACTGTTGAAGCAGTGCAGATTCACGGTGGATACGGTTTCGTAAAAGAATACCATGTGGAACGCCTCATGAGAGATGCGAAAATCACGCAGATTTACGAAGGAACGAGCGAGGTTCAGAAAATTGTTATCTCTAGAAATCTACTGAAAGGCTAACCCCTATTTCGTTCATACACACTGTTGTGTTTATTGCTTGATTGTAAAAATGATCAATGCATCGTTTGTGCGCGTATTTTTGTCTCAATGTTGATACGTCGGATCATTCCTTTGCTTATCACTCTTGCACTCGCTGCAGGAGCAGTGCTCTTTTTCCTTTCAGGTGAGAAAAATGTGCATGCCCTGAACAATCCTGTGCAGCGGTTGCCCGCGAATACAACCAGCATCACTCACATTGCTGATCCAGCTATCGCATTGGGAAAATTGAACGCGATCGAATCTACAAATGCGCTTGGAGAAGGATTTGACCTTTTAAAGAAAGTATTCGCCGACTCGTCATTATTGGCGCTCAATCCCTCTTGTGCGATGTATTCAACGCCAAATGGTTTTGTACTATCTCTGGGAGTTGCGAAAAACACGCCGGCCGAATCACTGATTCACAAATGGTTCCCAAAAGCACAAAAAGAAACAGGTTACTGGAAATCAGGTGACCTAGCTATTTTCACCAACGAAGAGAACATTTTCTTCACTTCAGGTGCTGGCAGCCTAGAAATCAACTCCACGCCAACCGCTTCAGATAGTTTGTTGTTGAGCACACTAAAACTTGCCGGACTAGCCGATTTGCGAATTGCTACTTTGTTGAATGGGAATGATTATCTTCAAAACCTGCTTCATGACGACCTAGCTTCGGCCTCCGATGTCCACCTTACCGCCAATGGCATTACTTCAGAAACTGTTTTACTCGGAAAAAGTCAGATTGGAAGTGAGCTAGACGGAATACCAGCTAGATGGGCTGAAATAATCCCCGACAAGGTGTCTAAATTTGAAGGCATTGGATTTAAAAGCGGTGCTGAAGCGTCAGACAAGGTAATTGGATCCGCAGACAAAGCTGGGTTTAACCGACTGTTGGCTGATCTGGAAACCAAATACAATACTTCTGCAGATGAGATGCTTTATGTTTGGTGGAATGCAGGTATTGGCTCTTTTTCTCTAAATAAATCGGAGTTTACAATCGTCGGTACCGCCGATCCTTTATTGGCAGCTTCCGCATTCATGAAGCTACCAAATGCTCAATCTACAAGCTCAAATGTAGGATTGATAGTAACATGGGACGAATGCGAGCTACTAAATCACCTCCTCTCTCCATTTGTGAAGCAAGAATTCAAGGCCGCTTTGATTAACGAAGAGATCGTTCTACTCGCCTCCTCTGCAAGTGAACTGAGCGTGGCTGCGGCTTTGCCTATCTTGAACTCCGAACATGTGCTGACAAGAGCGCTTGAAAAAAACGAGCACTATGTCTTGTACAATGAAAACAACGACGACGAATCGAATTTGCTCTGGCCATGGTTCAAGGTGCAAAAAGTATGTGTAAGTGGTAAAAGTACAAATGGTCATTTCTTCACTTCGATTCAAAGCGGTGGCGAAGTACATACAGCTGAAACAGCAACTCAAGTCGCATGGGAATACGTTCTTCCCAATGAAGCGACTCAGTCGCCTACGCTGATTCCTGATCACCGAAATGGCGGCTATTATGTTTTGGTGCAAGACAATCAAAATGTACTGCATGCCATTTCTCAAAAGGGCAGTCTCTTGTGGACGAAAGAAATTGGCGAACCTATCATCGGAAAAATCACTCCGATCGACCTGTATAAGAATGGCAAGTGGCAATTTGCTTTTACAACCAAAAAGGAAATTCACTGCATCGATATTCAAGGCAGAAATGTGAAAGGCTACCCTGTTTCATCTAACCAAACTATCACGTCACCGCTTTTTGTTGCCGATTACGACGCTAACAGAAACTACCGCTTACTCGCGGGATGTGCGAACGGATCGATAATCAACATACAAGGCGAGGGAATTAAAACCGCTGGTTGGCAGCATGCATCGGCTAACGGTGCGGTCGTTCTCATGGAACATTTAAAGGTTGGAAACAAAGATTATCTATTCGCTGCGAGTGATAAGGGCTTGTGCTACCTGCTCAAGCGTGATGGCACCCCGAGAATGAAAACGTCGGCAACTATTGCAGTGCCTTTTGAATGTCCGAACTTCCGATTAACGGGCGATATTTCATCAAGCAGTATTCTATACCTCGACTCACTCGGTCAAGTCTACGAAAGTGTTTTTGGCAAAGAAGGCTCAATTCCAAATGAATCCATCTTGATTGGCGCTGATCAACTGGCGCTGACAGACCTCGACAATGATCGCTTGCAGGAATTTGTTATCGGAAGACCCAATGCCATTGAGTGCTATCGCACAGATGGTTCGCTGTTGTTCACTCATCCGCTCAATGGCGCCGAGTGTGATAACTTAGCGTTGTATCAGTTCGATAACCGCCAACACATCGGATTTAGTATTCCATCGAATGATGAGATCAACCTCATCGATCAAAATGGAAAACAACGAGCGGGATTCCCTCTGAAAGGTGGTTTCGGATTTTCAATTCGCGACATCAATCAAGACAACCAGTTGGAATTGATCTCTATTTCTGGCAAAAAGGTAATCTTGTGCTACAAACTCTGATCAGCTGATCTGACTCCAATCTTTTCGAATCTGCATCATGTCCATCAAACTCAACCTGATGGCGCTGTTCTCCGGAGCCGTTAAGTTCGGATCTTTTTCAAGCAACTCGGTCGCCAAATGTCGCGCTGTGATAAGTATCTGTTTGTCTAAAACCAAATCGGCGATAGCCAGATTCAATTCACCACTTTGCTGCGTCCCCATCAAATCGCCTGGCCCGCGCAATTCGAGATCTACCTCCGACAGCTCAAAACCATCGTTGGTCCTGCACATGGTCTCTACCCTGATCTTGGCCTCTTTGCTTATTTTCTCATCTGTCATCAATATGCAATAGCTCTGATCGGCTCCCCTACCCACTCGGCCGCGCAGTTGATGCAATTGAGACAACCCGAAACGTTCCGCACTTTCAATTATCATCACGCTTGCGTTGGGAACGTTAACGCCAACCTCAATCACTGTGGTGGCGACTAAAATTTGCGTTTCTCCGTTTATAAACCTTTGCATCTCGTGATTCTTATCGTCACTCTTCATCTTCCCATGAACAATGCTTATCCGATAATCAGGAAGAGGAAAACTACGCGAAATGCTTTCGTATCCATCCATCAAATCTTTATAGTCCAATGCCTGACTCTCTTCAATAAGCGGATACACGATGTATATCTGCCTGCCAAGGGCAATCTCTTCTTTGATAAACTTGAACACTTTCAATCGGGCACTATCCGTCCGATGCACTGTTAGAATGGGTTTTCGTCCTGGTGGCAACTCGTCGATTACAGATAAATCCAGATCTCCATACAAGGTCATGGCCAATGTTCGCGGTATCGGGGTAGCGGTCATAACCAAGATATGTGGTGGCATTTTCGCTTTGTTCCACAATCGTGCTCGCTGCGCTACTCCAAAGCGGTGCTGTTCATCAACGATGGCTAATCCCAATTGTTTGAATTCGACTTTAGGCTCTATCAATGCGTGG
The DNA here is from genome assembly GCA_030728235.1 of Flavobacteriales bacterium. GTDB lineage: Bacteria > Bacteroidota > Bacteroidia > Flavobacteriales_D > Sanyastnellaceae > RI-182. The sequence continues at coordinate 11,228 of JANRAA010000227.1, read as the reverse complement.
GTGCCTATCAAAATATTCAATGAACCATCCATCAATGAGGCATGAATCTCCCTTCTAGCCGCTGTTTTCGTCGACCCAGTAAGCAATGAAACAGTAACAGGTAAAAACTCCAAAGAAGCGGTGAAAGACTCAAAATGTTGTTTCGCTAAAATTTCGGTAGGCGCCATTACAGCAACTTGAAATCCATTATCAATTGCCAACAAGGCACAAAGTAAAGCAACTATCGTTTTTCCACTGCCAACATCTCCTTGAAGCAATCGGTTCATGTGGTAACCGGTATTCACGTCTGAACGAATCTCTTTGATCACTCTCTTCTGAGCATCCGTTAAGTCAAAAGCCAAGTGCTTATCGTAAAACTGATTGAACAGCTCTCCCACTTTTGCAAATCGTGCCGCCGGAACATTTCGGGTCTGTTGCAATTTCTTCTTTATCAGCATAAGCTGGATGAAGAACAACTCATCGAATTTTAATCTGTTGCGGGCTTTCTCCGCTTCCTCAAGTGATGGAGGAAAATGGATGTGCATGAGTGCTTCTTCTCTCGAATAGAATTTCATTTTAGACACCAATTCAGGCGATAACGTTTCTGGAATCTGCGCCTTTAATGCGGGCAAAAGCACCTCCATCAGTTTGGAAATCCCTGTTGAATGAAGTCCTCTAGACGTAAGTTTTTCAGTTGTGTTATACACTGGCCTCAATCCTGAAGAGGCTGAAAGCCGAAATTTTTCGCTTGTTTCTATCTCTGGATGTACAATGTTCCATGTCGATTTGAACTGGCTGATTTTACCGTAAACAACATATTCGGTATTTGCTTTCAATGAATCTTTGATCCATTTAGCGCCCTTAAACCAAACCAATTCAATCTGCCCGGTTCCATCCTCGAAAATCGCGGTCAGTCGCTTCGCTTTGGCAACACCGACCTCCGAAACGCGGACAATCCTTCCTTTCAATTGCACCACGGCGGCATCCGAGTTCAACTCAGATACGGCATAGAACTTCGATCTATCGACATACCGAAAAGGCAAGTGATAAAGCAAATCTTTGAAGGTAAAGATGCCCAATTCTTTGCGCAAAACATCGGCCCTGGCCGGACCAACGCCTTTGAGAAATTCTATTGGGGTGTCTAAAATCTGAGATGCCATTTGGACAAAAATAAAGCGATGAAATCAATTCCATCGCTTTAATCTTTTAAATGCTATAAATGCTTATGTCAGCATCGTAACAGGATTCTCTAAATACTGTCTCACTGTCTGCAAGAATGCCGCACCACTTGCGCCATCTACTACTCTGTGATCGCAGCTAAGGGTTACCTTCATCACGTTACCTGGCACTACTTGTCCGTTTTTAACAACTGGCACTTGGCTAATCGCCCCAACCGCCATTATGCAGCTATCAGGTGGATTGATGATGGCAGTAAACTCTTCAATGCCGAACATACCCAAATTGGAAATGGTGAACGTATTGCCCTCCCATTCTTGGGGTTGCAGTTTCTTGCTCTTCGCTTTATCTGCCAAAACTTTCACTTCATCATTGATAGAAGACAAGCCCTTAGAATCAGCAAAGCGGATAACAGGAACCAGCAAACCGTCTTCAACGGCAACAGCCACTCCAATGTGAACATGCTTATTATAACGAATGGTATCTCCCATCCATGCTGCGTTTACCGCAGGATGTTGTTTCAATGCCAACGCTGATGCTTTAATCACCATATCGTTGAACGACACTTTAACGCCTTCTTGAGTGTTGATAGCTTTGCGCGCTGCAATGGCATTGTCCATATCGATAGACAAAGTCAAGTAGAAGTGCGGTGCTGTGAATTTGCTTTCAGCCAAACGGCGAGCGATGGTTTTACGCATCTGAGAAACCGCAACATCTTGGTATTGTTCAACTCCATGAGCGGCTGCAGCAAATTGCTTGGCTGGAACGAAGTTTTCTACATCGCGTTTTACGATACGTCCGTTCTCTCCGCTACCTGCAACATTTTCAATAGCTATCCCTTTATCTTCAGCCATTTTACGGGCCAAAGGAGATGCCTTTAGTCTGCCATTGCTTGATGCTTCATGAACCGCAACAATAGGCGCTGTTTGCATAACAGGAGCAGCAACCGGTGCTGGTGTTGCAGCTGGTGCAACGGGCGCTGGAGCTGGAGCTGCTTTAGGAGCTTCTGCTTCTGGGGCTGCGGCTGCTTGATTAAGCAAAGCGCTAATATCTTCGCCTTTTGCACCAATGATACACAACAGTGAATCAACAGGAGCATTTCCACCTTCACCTACACCAATGTGCAGAAGGTAACCATCTTGATATGATTCGAACTCCATTGTCGCTTTGTCGGTTTCTATTTCCGCCAAAAGCTCACCTGAAGCTACTTGATCGCCAACTTTTTTATGCCATGCCGCTACAACACCTTCTGTCATGGTGTCGCTCAATTTGGGCATTTTAATGATCTCTGCCATTTGTCAGATTCTTATTAGTCTTTTACGTAAGGATAATCCGTCTGCGTGTAGACGTCGATGTACAACTCTGAAGGATCTGGGTAAGGAGATTCTTCAGCAAACTGAACACTTTCTTCAACCAAAGCTTTCACTTCATCTTGAATAGCTGTGATTTGCTTTTCAGTTAACCACTTATTCGTTTTGATTGTTCTTAAAACAGATTCAATCGGGTCTTTCTCCTGATACTCAGCAACCTCTTCTTTCGAACGGTATTTCTGAGGATCCGACATAGAATGTCCTTTATAACGGTATGTTTTGATATCCAACAACGTTGGACCTTCACCTGTTCTTCCTCTTTCTGCAGCGCGAGCTATTGCTTCACTAACTGCTTCCGGACTCATTCCATCAACTGTTTCAGACGCCATGTCATAACCCAAAGCTAGCTTCGTTAAGTCGGTCACATTCGATGTCCGCTCAATAGAAGTACCCATCGCGTAGTTATTGTTCTCCACAATAAATATTACAGGTAGCTTCCAAGTAGCAGCCATGTTGAATGTTTCATGAAGTGATCCCTGACGTGCAGCACCATCACCAAAGAAACATACTGTAACATGGTCTTCATTGCGGTACTTATCAGCAAATGCAATTCCAGCACCGAGAGGAATCTGTCCACCTACAATACCATGTCCGCCAAAAAGATTGTGCTCCTTATCGAACATGTGCATCGATCCGCCCTTCCCTTTCGAAGAACCCGTCGCTTTACCGTACAATTCAGCCATTACATACTTTGGATGAACTCCAAGTGCTAGGGGATGCGCGTGATCTCTGTATGCTGTGATCACTCTGTCTGTTGGACGAATGGCGTCAACCATTCCGGCAAGAAGAGCTTCTTGACCGATGTATAAGTGACAAAACCCACCAAACTTCTGCTGGATGTATAGTTGTCCGCATTTCTCTTCAAACTTTCGCATGAGGAGCATGTCACGGTACCACTTCACATACGTTTCCTTTGGAAAGCCAGAAGCTTTAGTTGGTGTACTTTTTACACTTTTTGTTTGACGAGTCGTCTTCTTCACGGTAGATGTTGCCATGCCTTAAGAATTCCTATTAGGTTACAAATATACGTACACCGAATTTAACAGGTCTTTTTTCACCTACCTTTTTTAAGATCTTTCCATGAGAATCTTCCAGGAAGTAATAATCGAGCATCATCAAACCGACTTACGCGTTGAGTTCCAGCTGCTAATAATAGAACTATTTCTGAAGGCTGCTGGTCACCATACTCCGCAAAAACCTGTCGGCATCCACCGCAAGGTGCTATGGGCTCTCCTGTTACTTCGCCAGCGGCGGTTGCAATTGCCACAGCGACTATCTTTTGGTCGGGAAACTGCGACTTGGCCGCAAACAAGGCCACTCGTTCTGCGCACAGCCCCGATGGATAGGCCGCATTTTCTTGATTGGACCCAATAATGACGTTGCCATTTTCTAGCAGCACCGCAGCACCAACTTTGAACTCTGAGTAAGGAGCATAGGCATGACCAACCGCTCTGCGGGCTTCGTTAACCAAGTGTTGTTCTGCCGCATCCAATTCATTGAAATCATCGTACTCGGTGAATTCAAGTTCTATTTTTCTTTTGAGCATGTTCGGGTTTCTCTTTCTAACTATGTACTTAACATTTTCTTAACCAACACCTCTTTTTCTTATTTTCGCAAGAATTGGATCAGGTACTGAATATACTGCAAGGATTTCAACCGATCACCCTGGAACAAATGGATAGTGTTGCCTTAATGGATAGGCACGACACTAAATATGTGCTAAACAGGCATGATTTCGAGTTGATGCTTCCCGAACTCTCTTCTGAGTATCGGGTTTTAGACGTTAACGGAAATCGCGTTTCAAAATATGTTTCGCAGTATTTTGATTCGAGCAATTTCGAGTTCTATCGCCTACACCAAACAGGTAAGAAAAATCGAGTAAAGATAAGAATCCGGAGATACGTGGAATCAAACATTAACTTTCTAGAAGTCAAACTAAAAAACAACAAAGGCAGAACGATCAAGCATCGGATGCCTGTTGGTGAACTTCGAAGCGAGTTAACGTCGCATGACAATGCTTTCATTCGAGAACACACCTTGCTCGATTTCGATCTTCATTCTGCCCTTATGAATAGCTTTAGCCGAATAACCTTGGTGCATAAGACAAAGCCTGAACGTTTGACATTTGATTTGGAGCTGGCTTTTAAAAACAGATCAGAAGGCAACTTGGAGATACCTAACTTGGTTATTGCTGAATTGAAACAAGAAAAATTCGACCGTAGCTCTCTGTTCCCAGCTCGCATGAAAGCGAATCTTTTGAGACCCGAAACGATTAGCAAATACTGCTTGGGATTAGCTTTGCTCGAATCAAACGTAAAGAAGAACGAAATAAAACAGAAGATTAAAAAACTCTCCACACTAACCGACCAAAACCTAATTTCAAAATTGATGTCTGCATGAGAACTTTCCTTTACCATATCATAGCTATCGTTGTCTGCGCAGCTTTCGTGCTTGCACCAAACGCAGCAATCAGCCAAACACTAGAAGTTCACCATGATGTTTTCGAGGTCGATCACCTCATCGAACTTGGATGGAGATTGGCCCTCAATATCTTCGTTATCCTTGTCCTCGTGAGATGGATCTACTACCCCATTGCTAAAAGGAAAGATTTCCTCTTCACCTATGTTTTGATCTCAATATCAATCTTCCTGCTTTGTTTCTTGCTTGCAAGTGTAAAAATAGACTTGGCCTTTGCACTTGGTCTGTTTGCCATATTCGGTATCATTCGTTACCGTACCGACGCCATTCCGATTAAAGAAATGACTTACTTGTTCATTGTAATCGGCATGTCGGTTATGAACGCCCTTTCTGCAAGCTTCTCTGTGATAGAACTCGGATTAGCAAACGGTGTGATCTTGGTTGCCACCTACGGACTAGAAAAGGTTTGGCTTCTTCGTCATGAATCTCACAAAATCGTTTTATATGAGCGCATAGACCTTATTAAAGCTGGTAATCGTGAGGCGCTAAAAGCGGATCTTGAAGAACGTACAGGAATTAAAATCAATCGCGTAGAAGTAGGCCGCATTGATTTCTTGAGAGATACAGCCTTGCTCCGAATTTACTTTTTCGAAGATGCTCAATTGCAGCATTTCGAAGAATCAAATGGTGGTGGTGATTAATTAATCTGCTCGATTAAAACAACCGCGTAAGCGCTCACACCCTCTTCTCTGCCGACGAAGCCCAACTGCTCTGTAGTGGTTGCTTTTACACTGACCTTATTTTCAGAAACACCTAAAACCTCAGCGATTTTGGCTTTCATCAGCGGAATGTGGTCTTTGATCTTTGGTCGTTGCAGGCAGACTGTGGCATCTATATTACCGAGCTCGAAACCTTTTGCGCGGACAATCTCCATTGTTTTTGATAGCAGAATCTTACTATCGATACCTTTGTAAGATTGATCTGTATCTGGGAAATGAAATCCGATGTCGCGGGCATCTGCAGCACCTAAGAGAGCATCGCATATTACATGCAATAAAACATCAGCATCCGAATGTCCGTATGCACCCTTTGAATGTGGAACCAAAATCCCTCCCAACCAAAAGTCTGTAGATTCTCTTAATTGGTGGACGTCGTACCCAAAACCTATGCGGAAAGCCATGAATTATCCCTCGCTTTGGCTGCTATTGCCTTTCAATTTTTCAAACTCCAGACGAAGTGTAAAACGAAGGGTGTTTGCTAGAGGATTTTGTTGGGTTGTGCTGATCAAATAAGATAGATCGATTGCGAAAACCGTGTATCGCAAGCCCGCACCCAGTGTAATGTACTGGCGGTTACCTTTGGTGTAGTGTTCGTAGAAGTAACCTGTTCTGAAAGCAAACTGCTTGTCATACCAGTACTCCATTCCACCGCCTATGTTTATCTCACGAAGCTCCTCTTTCAAGATACTTCCAGATTGTACTGTTACATTTCCATTGTCGTCGAAAACAACGTTTCCTGGTGCATCGTAAAAAGACTGAACCATACCTGTTGCAACACCAACATTTGGATCCTTACCCGAAACGATTTCAGCACCATCTTCTTGGCTATAAACTGGCTGAGTTGGCACCAATAATTTGTTCGCATCAACAGTGAAAGTGAGCTCATTGTAGGTATCCATCTCTAGCGTTAGTGCAGTACCCAATCGCAAATTGGTTGGTATAAAGTCTTGCTGAGCTGTTTCTGTGTAACTCATCTTCGCACCAATGTTCGAGATATTCAAACCCCAGTTCCAAACAGCGTCTTTATCGCCAAGTTTCACATCATCGTTCGTGTAGAACATCGAAACGTCAACAGCTACAGAACGGCCTGGTCTAGAGTCTACACCCTGAACGTTCGTAGCACCTGTAAGGTTTGAATTGATAAATCTCGCTCCAATACCACCTGAAAAACGCTCAGACAATCGTTGTGAAAATGCCATGTCTAAACTAAACTCAGCCGGTTTAAAGTCACGAATCACAGCTCCTGTTTGATCTGTGAAAGTTATTTTACCAAGTGAGAAAAAGCGTATCGCTCCACCCACAGCTTGATTTTTATTCAGTTTTTGATACCCTGAGAGATAAGCCAAGTTCATATCGTCAACCAAGGCACGTAACCAAGGAGAGTACGACATCATTACTTCAAATTCATTCTCTGCGAAAGCCATTTTAGCCGGGTTCCAGTGGATACTTCCTGCGTCGCCTGAAAGGGCAACTCCAGCATCACCAAGACCACCCGAACGTGAGTCAGGGCCAATCATCAAAAACGGAACCGCCGTGGTGATTGTATTCAACTGAACGTCTTGAGCTCTTTGGGCCGCCTGACTCAACTGTGCATTAACATTAAAAGCACTGAGTATGAGAGTTGTAGCTACTAAATATCTCCCTATCATGGATGAGTTATTAAATGGGTCGGCAAATATACGCATAATCGTTGTAAAAGGTTAGGTTATCGCAGGATGACCAGTTTTTCAAATTTCTCTGCTTTTTGTCCTTCTGGCGTGGTCACCTGGACACGGTAAACGTAAACACCTCTACCAATAGTATCTCCAAAATCATCTAATCCATCCCAAGCAATTGGATCGCTTCTAAATCCGTCGGTACGAACCACACGATTCAAGGTTTTGACCATCTTACCTGAAACCGAAAACACCTGTATCTGAACGTCTAAAAAGGCGCAAGCCTGGTTGTGCTCGAACATAAACTCGGTATGTGTAGTAAACGGATTCGGATAGTTTAACACATGATCCAAAGCTAAGTTCGCACTCGAAGCAACCACAAACTCTGTATACACCTCTGATGAATTGTTATGGATGTCCCAAACCTTCAAATTCAACGTATGCAACCCTTCTGATAAATCATTCAACTGATAACGAATTGCACCACTTTGATACGTGTCTAGGTCAGACTCATAAAAATCATTCAATACAATTGGAGATGCGCTCTCACCATCTAAAATGGCTTTGATATCATGCCCGATGCCGCTCCCAACTGTATTAATTCCATTTTCATCGCGCATAACTGCGTACAAAAGCGGATTCTCGCTGGTTATGCCTCCGAATACAAATGTTGAATCATTCAGATACAGATTCACATCTGGCCCTACAGTATTTAACTCGGCACCTTCTAAGGCGCCGCCGATGTAGAAGTCTTCTGAAAAACCGTGGGCATCTAGATCTCCCGCCACGGCGTAATAAGATACACGGGCCTTTCCGAATTCGTAGTTTATGTCGCGTGGAACCACAAATGTAAATTCGAAATCACCATTTGTTACACTGGCCTTTCCTCGGTAAACAATGTTCTTTGTTACTTCAAAAGTATACGGCTGTGCAGCACCGTCATTGTTCAACGTTTGCACCACCGATTCTTTATCCCATACAGTAGGATAAACAAACCCATTCATGGTTGTAAGCTTATTTCCTTGCTGGTCTCCAACAAATCCTTTGAATGTAACCTGCTGCAGCGATTTTAACGTGTCAGGCTGCGCCGGATCAATCGTCACTCCGTTGATTTCAGTGGTGTATACTTCCATTTTCGGATAGGCCATTTCAAGCGCTACGTCTCCCAACAAACTGAAATTTCGTTTGTTACTCGAATCATTCACTTGATTGTCATTCTTTGTCGTCTCTGAAATAAAACCCAATGTTAGCGGCTGAAAAACTTGGTCTTCTAGGGCGACATCAAAAAAGGCTCTGTTCAATTGTTGGTTCGAACCACTGAAAACAATTCTTGTTGTCGTCAACATTGCGATGCATCCTCCATTAGGATTGAGGATAAGCATCTCTCCTGCCGACTTCACTTCTGGATCATCAAATCTAGCCAGCTCGCATGTCGCCGTCATAAATACAGGCAGACGATTGATGTTTGTCCATTCTTGAATAGTCGTCGTATTCAATACCCGTTCGTGTGCCCAGCCTCTTTCACCGCCGTGACCAATATAGTTAACGATCAAAGAACCATTCTGAACTCTTCTGCGAATCGCCTCTTCCGCTTCAGGATAGCGCTCACCCCCTGGGGTAGAAACTTGCTGATACGCATCCATGTAGATTTTGGCAACGTCAAATTCATTGTACAGATCATAAATTGTGTTCGCATGTTCGTCTGAATTAATCATGTGAACAACTTCTGTTGGACCGCCATTTCCGTCCATGTCATCTGTCACTAAAGTTATCGTGTTTCTCCAAGCCCCGTAAGGAGATGGATTCTCATCGCCAACGCAATAGGCACCTCCATCAACAGCTGTATTGGAGGCTCTGTAAACCTTCACTTTATTCAAGTAAGCCATGGCTTCTGAAAGTGTTTCCGAAGGAATACGCCCTACACCTATTTGCATTTTATCGCCCAAGCCCTCTCCATATATATCATCGAGAAATCCGAAGTAGTCATCGCTGACATAAGAGTTTGTTGGAGAAACCGAGTTTGCGCTTTGATAAGTAATAACATAGGGCGAATTGGCAGCAAGGTTTCTGTTCTGATAAGTTCCGTCTCCAATTATTTGAAGGTATTTTGGCGCTAACGCCTCGTCTCCATCAGCGCGATCGTATAACATCTTCATCAACATCTTGATCGCTGTTGGGTCATTTGACCCAGAGGAGAACTCATTGAAGACTTGATTGGTTGTTACAATGGCAATAGATAACCCGTCATTCTCGTGAATGGCCGCATATTCTTCGGCGGCGGCAACAAACCGATCATTTGTTACCACTACGAGATCGATATCATTTAATGCGTGTAAATCCTGGTTATCGATAGCTCCTATAGCTGTTGGTGTGAGGTAGTTAAAATCAGAGAAGACAATAAACTCCTTGAGCACCTCAGTAGATACTGTGAACTCCAAACCGTTATTACCAGCAGGACTTGCCGTGACGATTTCAGGGCGTGTATGGTCTGAAATATCCCATATCAGGGAAGCTGGACTTGTATTTAGCAGACTGAATTTTGAAATATTTCCAACACCAACTGATGCCGGATCACGAAACTGCATTTGACTGCCCACTTGAATCAACTGACGGCGTGTTTGCAAGCGGAAAAAGTCGAGCCACCCCTCAGCATCGGGAACACCTTTTATAAAATTAGTGACCGCATTGAGCGTATTCCCAGGAGAGGGCGTAAAGGTAATTCCAGCGTTCGCGATATTGGCTATGTTCGCCGTCGCTCCATCTGAAGTCGACGAAGGGGTGAGAGTAAGATCCTCATTACCAATTGAAATTTCAAACGCACTTGGCGTTCCCAAAGAACGAGCAGCCACGCTGGCCTCGAAATAAGCAGGTTCTGGAAGTAGGTTCTGAACGCTGAAAGGATAGGTGATTGATAAAGTCAAATCGAATCGATCTCCAAAAAACTCGCGCCCTGATTTATTGAGATTAACATTCTCCGTTTCAATAAACTGGTGATCTGTAAAGGCGTCAACCACAGCGTTCTCATTCCCTGTTTCCAAAGCAGCCAGTTGCATTCTCAGCGGCTCAGGATCGTCAACGCGCAAGAAATAAAATGCTGAATCAGACCACGGATGTTTGGAATGCAAGAAGCGCTGGTCTACCTGATTAAACACCCATGAATCAGGACCTTTTCCGTAAAACAATATGTAATCATTTTGATCGAAGCTCCCGTCTGATTCACCAGCCACGACAATGGCATTCTTCCTCGGATCATCATACCGTTCAATGCTGTTCGAAAATGGAAGTTGCTCCCCCCCATTTCCGTAAATGTTTATGTTTTGTGGATTTACATTCGACACATCAACCCCGAGCGCTAGCAAGAAACTCCTATCTAATTTGTACACACCATCTCTAGAAAGTGCGAACTTGTACCATTGACCTTCAGCTAAAACAGAATGATCGGCCCAATTAAGAGACCTGTTTCCTCTGGCCATCGCTCCGGTAGGACGCATTTTCGCTGAGAGCAATTTATAAAAGCGCCCATTCTCTTTCCAAATCGTTAGCACCCGAACTTGAAGGATATTTTTTCGTCGAACACGGACCGTTCTGGATTCATAGGACATTCCTTCTGGGGCAAGATACTTTTGCCTTTCGGTCAGTTGGCTTTCCAGTAATTCCGATTTTTCGATGTCAAATAATTCGATTTCTGACCCCTCACTGAAGAAAACTTCGGCCTCCCAATGCTTCCATGGAAGTTCATCAGGCCAAATTGCCTCGTCAAAACCAACACGACCAACAGGCGGTGAAGGCACCGATTCGGCATCCTTCCAATCAATAGAAAAGCTTAGGGAGACGTCACGTTGCGCGCTAAC
>JANRAA010000226.1 GCA_030728235.1 Flavobacteriales bacterium | reverse complement strand
GGTATCTGGCGCAAGCCATTGGCTGATTCGAAGACCACCTTCCCTGCTCTATCGACGATGCGGATTTGGGTAATGGCTGCGAGGTTTACACCTGCGATGTTTAACACATCGTTTTTACCAACTGGAATTGGGTAGACCGATAGATTGTCTTTCCACTGTTCGTTGATGCCGACATAAGCTACAAACACCTCGTCTGACATTGCTACGCAGCCATTGTCGCCAGTAGCTTCAACGCTATAGTTGCCATCTTCGGTTATTTCAAGCGTTTGATTGGTAGCACCTTCTATGAGGATGCCATTGTTGAACCACTGGTAACCTGCTGCACTTGAAGAAGTAAGCATGTTATCAGAAGTTGAAAAACCAACTATTGGAAGATCGAGAATGGTAACAACAAAGTTTGCATCCCCGTCGCAGCTATTGCTAGCAACAGTACCTGTCACAGTATATGTCGTAGTTTGAGACGGAGAAACAGTGATGGTTTCACCTTCCGCGCCTGTGTTCCATGTATATGATTCTGCTCCAGAAGCGACAAGAACTGCTTCTTCACCTGGACAGATTTCAGCTATTCCAGACACTTCAAGTAATGGCGATGCGATAACGTTAAATTCAGCGGTTTGTGCGACCTCACAAAACGGATTGATGGTTGTTAACGATATCGAATGCGCACCCGCTAGTTCACCGATATGAGAAAGCATTTCTTCACCTCCAACTAACTGATCATCGATCCTCCATTCATACGTTTCGATATATTCATTGTTGTTTTGGAATACAATTTCTTGTCCTTCACAAATCTCTGTCGCCGACATCTCAAAAGCAGCGAGTGATTCATCGCAGATATAAATAGAATTCCACGTCGTGTTGGTCACCACAGCAGGGTTTGAATCGAAGTAGATATAGGCTGTGTTCTCGATGCTGGTATTGTGTTCCAATTCTTGCAGGGGACGAATCTTGTACGATATCAATCCATGGCTTTCAGGTTCGCAGCAGTTGCTATCGGGCAGCATGATGTTTTCAAAGTAGAATTGTATTTCACGCGTGTTCGGATCGATAAACGTCTGCACACTGTGGCTATTGGCTACCAATTCGAAGGTTGAAAGATCGAGGTGTTCTGAGATCGTGTCTCTAACCGTGATATTGAACGCTTGGAAGTTTCCTGTGTTTTGGAACCGGATCAGGTATTCAAGGGTTGTATCAGGCTCAATATAATGCGGCTCTTCCCATCCGTTGGGGAATACTTGTTTGTCGTTGGGATCGTAGGCGCATAACACTTGCGACTCACGGATACGCTGTCCATAAGCAACTTGGACCCCCTCATTATTGTATCCATAGGCATCCGCAACATTTACAACATACTCACCCATTAATTCAAACGAAGTTCCCTGCAAACCAATGTCGTAGAAGAACATTTGATTCGGATTAAGATTTTGGAAACTCAAGTAAGCGGTGTTTCCAACTATAGAGTCGATTGGTGTGGATTCATTGAATGAAGGAATCAATTCATCTTTGGTAATGGCAAGGTATCCATCGATCGGCGTATTGCCCATGTTACGATAGCAAATGTTGAAATTGTTGTTTTGATCACAAACTAATCCTGCCCAATTTGGATACAGATCAATACAAATTCCACTGATTTCTGTTGTATAGTTCTTACCTATAGTAATTTCAGCGCTGCCAGCGGCAGTATTGTAGATAATAGGCATCGCAGTGGTGGTGATCGGAAAAGTAGAGCTATAGCCTGAATTAATGGTATAACCTCCGTTAGGTAAGTTTAAGATAAAATGTCCGCTGTCATCAGTAAGAGCCTGATAATTCCCCGGATTTATATTCACCGTCTGCAACGACAATCCCGTTTCACCTTCTTCCTGGAAACCGTTGCTGTTGGCATCATGAAAAACAATTCCTGAAACTGAATAAATACAACCTCCTAAGTCACAAGTCGCGTTTGGATCATAGTTGGCAGCTCCTTCATTCATGCAACCACCAACACCTTCACAACTACCTTCAATGCATGCATCAGGGTTAAACGAACAGAAACTTGGGTCCATACATCCCGTAATATATTCGCAATCATCACTTCCCATATCCGACGGGTTGTAATTACAGCCAAGGGGATCATTGCAGCCACAACCGTAATAGCAAGTACCTTCATAGCAAGCCATGGGATTATAATCACAGGCCATTGTATCCATGCAACCAGCGGTATATAGACAATCGTCAGTACCAAGATCTGATGGATCGTAATTGCAGCCAAGGGGATCATTACAGCCACAACCGTAATCACAAGTGCCTTCATAACAAGCCATGGCATTATAATCACAGGCAATTGGATCCATACATCCAATAGTATAGACGCAATCGTCAGTACCGAGATCTTCAGCATTGAAATTACAAGCTAAAGGGTCATTGCATCCACAACCGTAATAGCAAGTACCTTCATAACATGCCGAGGGATTATAATCACAGGCAATTGGATCCAAGCATCCAGTATTATATACGCAATCGTCAGTACCGAGATCTTCCGCATTAAAATTGCATGCGGTAGGATCATTGCATCCGCATGTGTAAAAGCAATCTATAGTGCTGGTAGCATTTGGATTGTAATTGCATGAATTTTCATCGTTACATCTACTATACCACAGACCTGGAAAATACGCTTCAAAACCAGTAGAATTTGGTTGTCCTATGCAGTCATTATTCCAGACGTAGTCGACACGACCGTTGGACTGATCACCACCAATAAACACTTGAATGTTTAAAGCAAAATAAAGCACCCCAGACGTCGTAAATTGCCCGAGTAAGACTCTTTTATTTGGTCCGACTGGAAGGGCTGTAGGAGAAGATGGCAGTGTGTACCAAGCACCGTCATCCATCACTAAATTAACGCCATTTGAAACTGTCCCTATTGATGGTGCATAAGGGCTTGCTGGTATTGTCGATACAGCTCCAACGTCTGCAGCACCTGGCGCAGTGTTGCTCGTTGCATTGATAGTGACCCAAGAATCTGCTTCGAACATTGGAAAAAATGGAAAAAACGCAGTATTTATATGAGATCCTAGATGAGTGCCAAATCCATCATTGTAAAAACTAGTAGATGTTGAAACGTGCAACGAATGGCATCCAGCAGTAGCAAAAACTGCCGAAAGTTTATCCGAAGCCTGCATCATTTCTGCATAAACTCTATAGGTTGTTGTCCCTGGAGGTTGTGTAGAACCCTGACCGGTCAATGTGTAGGGCTCCACCACAATTTGACTCAATTGTCCGTAAACGGTTGCAGTCAAAAAGAAAGATAAAATAAGTAGAAAATGTTTCATTGGTTTTGTATTAATG
>JANRAA010000225.1 GCA_030728235.1 Flavobacteriales bacterium | reverse complement strand
TAAATCCATTAAAATCTATTTATAAAGCCAAAGTGTATCTTCCCGTTTCGCAGTAGAATTGGGTTGTTTTGTTCGCTGCCAAGTGCGTAAAAAATACTAAACGATCCGTTGGCTGTTCCGAGCAAAGCACCCGCGCCGAAACCAAAGGGTGTATCGCTGAAATATACGTTATCATTCCGCTCATACCATGCCTGATCATAAAAGAGAAATACTGCTGAACTTTTGTCGAGCTGAAATTTTAACTCTGTGGTAAATATGGCGTAAGTAGAAGCGAAAATTGATTCTTCGTTGAAGCCGCGAAGTGTGTGCAAACCTCCTATGCGGTATTGCTCGTTGACAAGCAAACTACTGTCTATTTTGGTGCCGGCGGTCCCGCTAAACACGGCCGAAAGTCGATTGATAATGGGTATCCAACCACGAATAGTTCCTGTGCCTGCGTATTGAGAAGATTTTTGATCTATGTTCTCTTGGTTAAAGGTGGTCTTTATTCCCGCGCTGGCTTGTCCTTCTATCAAGTATCCACGCATCGGGTTCGGGGTGTAATCGGTATTGTAGCTTCTAGCGGCAACGCCGTACCGGCGGACGTTGATGTTATCGATGTTGATGAGGTTCTCGCGCAAGGGGTTGGTCGCGTACCATTCGGTAAATGCCCTCAAATACTTCCCTTGACCGATGACGAGTCCGGCAGAAAGCTCGATTTTGTTGGTCGTGAAAGTGGTGTCGCGACGGTAAAGTTGGACGTCTCCCCAAAGACCAATTCGGGTTGAGAGTATGTACGGATAGGCAGCACTAATCTTCAGATCTTGTGTCTGAAATTGCAACCTCTTCCATTCCAAGTTGAATTGTTCTCCTCTTTTGAGGACGTTTTGTAAGCCAAGGTTGACGTTTCCTGTTAAAACAATTTTACCTGTATTCGCATCGGGCTGAAATCCGACAATCCCGTCGAATCGGTTGGCGCGTTTTGACTTGAGGTATACTGAAATGTCGGCGCCTTTGCTGTGGAAAAGGGCTTCTGACGGACGAATCAGCTCAACAAAGTCGAGTTCTTTGATGCGTTTCGAAATGTTCCGAAAATCTTTTTCACTGTATGGCTGTCCTTTTCGAATGTTGAGGTATTGCTCGAAATAGGCTGTGCTTTGCCTGATCTCTGACTTTACAATCAAGCTGTCGTATGCGAAATACGTACCGGCGTTTACTGAGGCATGAATGCGAAGTTGGTCGTTGCCGTCTGCCACCACGGTATAAGCTACTTGTGCGAACGGATAGCCTTTGTTTTCAAAAGGAAGTAGTGTTTTTTTTCCAGTTTTATCGAAGAAAATATCGGGTCTATTCGAAGTGATTTTCTCTGTGGTATGCTTTCTTCCAGCTACCGTTTTCAATTCGACAATGTTAAATCGTTGCCTGCGATTGAAGTATGCAAAGGCTGTATCACTTTCAAATGTTAAGCTATCACAGCTAGCAAGGAGGTATCCTCTGCGATGGTGATTGTTGACAAGGGTGTCGATGTGAAATTGTACCGTATTTGTGCTGTCGCACACAATCGAAGGGAACGAAGTGTCGCCTTGGATATTCAGAATAGTTTGCCCCAAAACGCCATTCGCTAAAAGCAAAAGAACGATGGCGCTTGTGAAAGTAATCTGCTTCACAATAGAAAGAATGTTTAACCGTTCAACTATCAAGGTTTTGTGTTGTTCATAAATCTGTGAAACAAAAGTCTACTTCCTGCGTAAAATGAATCTGTATGGTGGCCATCTTTCGGCTTGAAAGGAAACCACTGAAACCTAAAGCAAATGAAAAAAGCACTAATCATCACCGTTTTTGCAGCGGCAATCGCAATGTTCGCTACATCTTGTACTCCTCAGAAACAAGCGTGTGCGGCATATAGCAAAGCCGATGTTCCAACGCACTTGAATAAGTAATTATTCTGCAAAAGCTACTTCGATGTTTTGATTTACATCGGGGTGTAAGCTAAGTGCAACCGGACAGGTGAGCGCCGCATGGTGAAGTATAGTTTTCTCCTTGTCGGTAAATTGACCCGTAATTCTTAATCGTACATGAATGGCACTAATCCGTCTTGGGTTTGATGCCATTTCTTTTTTTACTTCTGCCTCCATCGACTCAATAACAAGGTTCCGTGTGTCGGCGGCAATCGCTACAATGGTCATCATACAGTTGGCCAAAGAAACGCTCGCTAAATCAGTCGGTGAAAAAGCTTCTCCTTTTCCGTGATTGTCTACCGGAGCATCAGTAATGATTGAGTTTCCAGAACGCAAATGAGTTGATTCATTGCGTAAATTTCCAAGGTATTTTACGTGATAATCCATAATTATGTGGGGGCTTCGTAGGTGATAATTGTATCTTTGACGTTACTATGCAAATGTACAGGCTTTTCATATTCGTCACTTTGGTCTTTGTCTCAGTCGCTGCTGGGGCACAAGAAGAGCTGTTTGATGGCCCTGTCGTAATCACGCGGAATTTGAAATACGGAGGTATTCATCTTCACACAAACGGGTACGGAGCATTTTTCAACTATGGTTGGAACAAAGGCGCCTACAAAATGTATATGTTGGGTATTGATGGTTTGGTGAT
Organism: Flavobacteriales bacterium; assembly: GCA_030728235.1. GTDB lineage: Bacteria > Bacteroidota > Bacteroidia > Flavobacteriales_D > Sanyastnellaceae > RI-182. The sequence continues at coordinate 747 of JANRAA010000225.1, read as the reverse complement.
GAAGCATGAGAAGGAAGTGAAGTCTTTCAACCCGATTTATGATGACTCGAAGAGCTACGTGTACGGTAAAACGAACAATTTATATATTTTCCGACCTACACTTGGTGTCAAGAAGATTCTAACTGAAAAGCTGCGTTCAAGCGGTGTGCAGGTTGGCTATATCTTTCAATTCGGGCCGTCATTAGGCATTACCAAACCCATTTACTTGGAAATTGGCTACCCTAGCATTCCGTACGAATACCTGTCGGTAGAAAAATACGATCCATCGAAGCATTATTTCGATGATATATATGGTAGAGCATCTGGTTTGAATGGATTGGGAGAATTGAAATTGTACCCAGGTGCCTTTGCTAAATTTGCTTTTACGTTCGAGTATTCGAATGAGAAATATGGATTGAAAGGAATGGAAGTAGGCGCCGCTGCTGATTTTTATTCGCGCCGCATTCCAATCATGGCAGAGAACTTTATCGATAAGAACAAGCAACTGTTCTTTAATTTTTATTTGAACCTCTTCATTGGATCAAAGTTTAACAAAAATGGTTGATCAACACGCTGCAGGGTTGCAGCCAATACAACGAGTGCCAAAACCAAAATGGTTGCGGGTGAAGCTTCCAACAGGCGAGTCGTATAAGAAGGTGCGCGAAATTGTTTCAGAGCACAAACTACATACGATTTGCGAAAGCGGTAATTGTCCGAATATGGGCGAATGCTGGGGAGAAGGAACTGCTACATTCATGATCCTTGGGA
>JANRAA010000224.1 GCA_030728235.1 Flavobacteriales bacterium | reverse complement strand
AGTCATGAGATACGTACACCTCTCAATGCAATAATAGGAATGTCGCACCTGCTCACAGAAAGTGAGTTGAACAAGGAACAAGAAGAATTGATGACATCAATCTATTATTCAGCGAATTTGCTCAGAGGGTTAATCAACGACGTTCTGGACTTTTCAAAAATCGAAGCTGGTCAGCTTGATGTCAGACAAGACAGCATCGATTTGAACCGACTCATCTCATCGTGCATTCAAATGATTGGCCATGGTTTGGAGAAAGAGAATGTAAGTTTGGATTTTATCGCGGCAAAGGCCATTCCTGATCGACTTCAGACTGATGCTTTGCTCATAAACCAAATTGTAACGAATCTGCTGAGTAACGCCATTAGATTTACAGATGAGGGGTCAGTTTCTGTAACGCTGAATGCAGAGCAATTTGGTGAGCGGTGGATTGTTGAAATAACAGTAGCAGACACCGGTATTGGGATTTCGGAAGACAAGATTGACCTTGTTTTCGATAAGTTCAAACAAATTGGAGAAAGGCAAGGCGGAACTGGTTTAGGGCTAACCATTACGAAGCGAATCGTAGAGTCTTTGGGCGGAACAATTGCGGTGAGCAGTGAGATCGGTGTTGGGACAACTTTTAAAGTGAGAATCCCGATGGAATCCGCAGAATTTGTAACTCGTGAATTGGGGAATGGATTGGGTGATCATGCAGCCGATTGCTTTGTGCTTGTTGTTGATGACAATGAAATGAACATCCAATACCTCACGAGAGTGCTTGAAAAATTGAAAATTCGGTATAATTGTGCTCGTGATGGAGTTGAAGCAGTTGAACCTACTATGACTCAGCAGTACAATATGATATTCATGGATGTTCAAATGCCACGATTGAACGGACTTGATGCTACAATGAGAATAAGATCAGATATCAATAACCCGAACTTTGAAACTCCAATCATCGGATTGTCTGCTTATGCTTTCAATGAAGATATTCAGCTATCTGCAAGAGCAGGAATGGATGACTATCTGACCAAGCCTTTCGCGCCAGGCGATGTCCAGCGAATGATATCTAAATATTTCACGGCTAATATTTCATCTATCAATGAACCGGTACAATGCGGTGTTTTTCATAGTGGGCTAGATGCTGAAATGTTAGAGGGTATATACGAAGGTGATGTACAATATGCTTTGGATATGTTCGAAATCTATCTGACTCAGTTTGGCGAGTATTTGAACGAACTCCAATCAAGTATCTCAATTGCAGATGGAAAGGCAATTTGTTCAAACCTGCACAAGATTAGAAGTCCGCTGCGAATGGTAGGTCTTACCGAATTGGCGTCGAAAACCGAACAACTGGAACAGGAACTCGCTAAATCAGCATTGGAAGAAAAGCACGTAAACGAATTGAACAAGCTTATAGACGGGATTGTTGGTTCGGACTACATGGTGATTGAATCGTTAAGTAAAATGAAGATAAATTTAAATTCTGAGATATGAATTGCCTAATCATAGAAGACGAAAAGATGTCGAGAGAGGCCCTGTTTGCACTTTGCGACAAGGTAGGAGGGATGACGGTTGAGGCTGTTGAGAACGTGGTTGAAGCACGGAAAATTCTATCTCAGAGAACGTTTGATCTCGTATTGTTAGATATCGGGTTGCCAGATATCAATGGGGTAGAGTTTCTTCGTATTGGGATGACTTTGCCGCCGGTAATTATCATTTCGTCGAATGAGAAGTATGCGCTTGAAGCATTTGAATTGGATGTGGTAGATTACCTCAAGAAACCCGTCTCATTGTCGAGATTCATGCAGGCTATAGATCGCTTTAAATCTCGCACAGCGAGCGCTGAATCATCTGTGAAAAGCGAAAAAGAGGAGAATATTTTTGTCAAGTCTGAAGGTAAGATTATACGGATACCTCTCAACGAGATATTGGTTTTGGAGAGTATGCGTGATTATGTAATCTTTAGGATGGAGAAGGGAAAACACCTTGTTCATACAACAATGAAGAACGTTGAAGAACAGCTTAAAGATGATGATCGCTTTATTCGTGTTCACAGATCGTACATCATCAATCGCAGCCAAATAAGCGACATTCAAGAGAATTCAGTTTTGGTTCAAAGTCATGTTATTCCAGTATCTCGATCTCATCGCACGATGCTAATGGAAAAGATAAAATTCATTTGAAACTGCTTATCAGCGCTTTAGGTTCATTCGTCGGTTGATTCATACACGAGGTCTAAATTTTCAGGAGCATCCGCTATCTATTAGCGACATTCGTTATCCACAGGCACGAAATGCCTGTTCTGAAGATTTTCAGAACGATGATGAATGGAACGATACATAATCTGATTAGAGAACAAGCCATTGAATTTTCTTCTGCGGCTGCGTACAGTAGTTTTCGTTCTTTTCAGGATTCCACCAATTCAGAGGATCTTAAAACAGTTGTCACAGTTTCTTCATTGCGGTCGTTAATTCTAGAAAGAATTTCGGAAAAGAATCCAGAAAAATCTTTTGACATTTTTACAACTTTGCATCCTACAAGCTTCAATAAGCATGTTGTTGGTTGGTTGTATCCAGATCAAAAACAATCATTGCTTCAACGATCACTCTCAAGCGAAAAAAGCACCCGATTTAAAAAGATTGTGGAAAGTATGATTTCGAGCACCTGCAAAGGAATCATTGTTGAGTTCGATTCAAAATTTGCCATTACCACCAATTTGTTGCGCCTCGAGGGTTATAATACTCTGGCGATGGAAAAGAATATGTCGAATGTGCGTGCAGCCCACGCTGCCGGAATGCAGAACATCGTTCATGGTGACCACACAGACCTAGAAAGGGTGTTGAATGGGGTGGGAAACAGACAAGTTTGTGCCGCCGTGAAGTTTGTATACAATGAGAATGTAGATGATTTACCGAATTTTTTAGATCATCTCAACAAGTTCCAAAAGTCAGGAGATAAATTGGTACTTCCATTTGTCGATCGAGATAGTCACACAAATTCTCCGAATAGAGAAGTAGAAGCTCTGCACCATTTGACGAAGGCGCTAACTTCTCTGCTTGAAAGTCATGGTTATCGCGTTCATATGCATGGTTGTGATGTGAACGAATCGGACAATAAATCTCGGCTCCAATGTGCCGTTAATTCTACAAAGTCTTGGTTGAAGAGGGTTTCTTCTTTTAGAAAGGAAGTAGTAAGGACTGATGGTTTACAATTCAGCGATTCATCTCTCCTAATCGCAGAAAAGATGTGAATTCAGCAGCGTTACGATTTTAAAGACGTCTAGTAAAGCAAGACAAGAATAATCATTGTTTGATAATTGGCAATGGTTAATGAAAGTCGTTTAGGAATAAGCGGC